>CAYZVG010000172.1:0-6752 GCA_964481595.1 uncultured Occallatibacter sp.
GCCGCGGTCGCGGGCGTCGCGGACCATGGCGGCAGCGGAGCGGTCTTTGACGCTGCCGCCGGGATTGGCCCACTCGGCTTTGCCGAGAAGTGTGACGGAGGAGAGGCCGTTGTAGCGGGAAAGCCGGCGGGCGACGTGGTCAAGGCGGATGAGAGGCGTGTTGCCGATGCGCTCGGGTAGGGAGACGCCGGCCTGAAGGGCGGATTGGGGTTGAACGGAGACGGTTTCCATGGGTCGAATTGCAGCTTGCGGAGCGGGTGTGCGAGATTGGAGACAGGACGAGGCCGCGCCGGAGCCGCTTTTTAAGATTCTCGCAGAATGGACTCGCCGACAGGAATGCGCCCATGAAGAAAAGGCAGTATCACCCGAATTTTGTGCAGACGATGGAGATTCTGCGCGACCACGGATTCAGCACTGCGCCCTTTGAGGGCGTGGACAACGGATTCCTGGTGAGCAAGGACGGCGTGGGCGCGGTTCTGGTGCCGGTGGAGGATAGCTCGGCGGTCGCGGTCAGCGCAGGTGCGCTGGTGGGCGGCGAGGTGGCGCGGCTCGTGGATCGCGGCTACCAGAAGTTCATCAAGACGGCGAAGTTCGAGCTTCCGGCGACGGCGGCGCAGTTGGAGGCTATCCACCGCTTCAGCGAGGAACTCAAGCTGTTGACCGGTGCAGCCGATCTGTATAACGAGGCACTCGGAACCACGAGCGACCGGTATCTCTACGACCGACTGAAGGGGCGGGAAACTGCGCAGCCAGCGCCGGCGCGTCCCTGGGAGCTGGGGACCGGCCACTGACCGCTGGCGGGCGATGCCCCGGCGGAGCAGTGCATGAACGGGAACTGCGAACAGCACGGCGGCATGGACGGCGATCGGCAGGCCGCGGCGATGGCTGGCAAGTGGGCCGAAGAACTGGATGAGGTTCACGTCCGTGTGGACCCGGAGCAAAGGCACGACGAGCGCCGGGCGAGTCCGCGCTATTCCGTGGAAGGACGGGCTCAGCTGCTGCTGGTGAGCCCAGGAATTCTTCTTGAAAGCCAAATCATCGATCTGAGCCTGGGAGGGTGCCGGCTGCACGTGCTTGAGCGTTGCGCCGCGCCTGCTCGGTCGCGCGTTGAAGTAGTCTTCAAGGCGAATGGAATCGCGTTTCGCTGTTTGGGCACTGTGCAGTGGACGGGTGAAGGAAGCCTGCTGGGCGTTCGATTCGCGGAGATGGCTCCGCGACGCCGGGACCAGCTGGCCGACGTGATTGCCGAACTGAAGGCAGACACGGAGGCGCAGTTGGCGAAGGAGGCCGCTGAACGTGAGGCTGCCGCAGCATTGGCCGCGCAGATGGCGCTGGCGGAGCAGGATGAGAACTCAGGGGATGCGGAGACACAGACCGTCGCGGCGAAGGGATTGGGGGCAGCGGATCGTTCGCCGCTGAGCCGGCGCTTGTATGCGCGGCACGATGTGGAGACAACGGCCACGCTGTTTCTGGTGAATGTGGGATCGAAGCTGGGTGCGCGGATACTGGACTTGAGCGTTGGCGGATGCCGCATCCGGACCGAGGAGCGGTTTCCGGTGGGCATCTACACGCGAACCGAGATTGAGTTCCGCCTGGCAGGATTGCCGTTCCGCATGGGGGGAGTGATCCAGACAGTTCACGACAGATATACGGTAGGGATTCGATTTCTGGATCTGAGCGCTCGCAAGCGGCAGCAGGTTGAGCAACTGATTGCGGAGTTTGAGAGGGCGGGGGACTAAAGTATCTCTGCTCGTAGTCTCTGCAGCTTTAGAACCGGTTTCATCGGTCGCACACGGCAGAGTAAACCCATCCCTCAGGGGCAAGAGCTGTGCTCTGATTAAAAGATAAGCTCATAAGAATCGCGCACTCAGGTATTTACAAAAACCGATTGTTTCGTGTGCTAACTCTGCGCGATGGACGTTCGCATGGCGTGTGCATCACACGGGTAAATTTCGGGCGGCCGAAACTTCTCTATTGGCGGTGATTCGCCCGCAATGGCAGCTACACCTGCATTCGCTGATTTTGGGGGCCGCTTTTCGCATTGCAAAACCCACATCACCAAAGAGAACGGCCAAGTTATGCTGTAATTGTGTCGTCGACAGGAGGGGCTCATAGTGTCCAAGCTCTTCGTTACCTTTATCGGTTTGCTCGGGCCGCTCGTTTTGTGGGCGGTCGTGTACGTGGCCGTCAAGCGAAGCTTGTTCACAATGAAATCCATGCTGAACGTTCTGCATGTATGGCATTACTTCTTCGTCATTGTTGGTGCGGTACTTATGATCGGCTTCTACGAACAGCCGCCCGCGCATTATGGGTGGGGAGCCCTAATGTTCTCATGCGGGTTGATATGGCCTGAGCAATGGCTGAAGCGTCAAATGAGTCCCCCGCCCACGTCGCCAGTCACCGGGAAGTTGACTTAACAATCAAAAGGGGGCACCTAAATGAGCCATGCTGTCTGTGTCGTCGCCGATTGGGCAGTTTCCGGCCCATGCATGCAGCCGTCCTGGGTAGGATTTTGTGCCCATTTGTGCTAACGGTATGGAATTTGGGAACTTCTTGAGCACTTGGAACATTGCAGAATCAGTAAGTTGCGTGTTTTCAATCGCCGTTTGAGCCGTGCCCTTTCAAAATCCATCTTTGCAAGCACGTTCAGGTGAGATGATTAGCGCCGTTTAGCGCGTTCCCGCTGCAGCTCGCGGTAGAGATCGCTCTTGGATTGACCAAGGTCGCGGGCGAGACGCTTGAGAGCTTCCTTTTCGTCGATGCCCAGCTCAGACTGCAGAATTTGCAGGCGCTCGCCGATGGTTTTGTGGGCGGAGGCGGAATGCGCCCCGGTGGCGGATGCGCGGGGTGGGGAGACGAGCAAAACGAACTCGCCGCGGACGCGGTCGCGGGCGGCCAGGTTGCGGCGGGCCTCGGAGACGGTCAGGCGAAGGAACTCCTCGTGAATCTTGGTGAGCTCGCGGGCGAGGACAATGGTGAGCTCGGGGCCCCAAACCGATTCGAGATCGGCGAGGGAGTCGAGGATACGGTGCGGGGCTTCGTAGAAGATGAGGGTCGGCTGGGTCGTTGATTTTGCCGATGCGGCGGCCAGATCTTCAAGGCGGGTGCGGCGCGCGCCGGCTTTCTCCGGCAGAAAGCCGATGAATTGGAATTCGCCGGTGGGCAGGCCGGAGGCGATGAGGGCGCTCAGAGCGGCGTTTGCGCCGGGGATGGGGATGACGGCAATGCCGGCGGCGATGGCCTCCTGAACCAGCCACGTGCCGGGATCGCTGATGCCGGGCATGCCGGCGTCAGAGACCAGAGCGATGCGGCTGCCGGTTTTGAGCGATTCGACCAGCTCGGCAGCGCGGCTTTTTTCATTGTGCTGGTGGCAGCTGACGGTGGGCGTTGCAATCTGAAAGTGATTGAGCAGTTTTTGGGTCTGGCGAGTGTCTTCGCAGGCGATACGGTCGGCGCGACGGAGTACGTGGAGCGCGCGAAGGGTGATGTCGCCGAGATTGCCGATGGGCGTGGCAACAAGATAGAGGCCAGGCGCGAGCGGCGCATCGCTGCCGGCGCTTTCAAAAGGTGTGCTGCCGGGCTCCTCAACTTGGGGCATGTCGTCTTGGGGCATGTCGATACACACTAGGATTCCTGGCGCGAGGTTTCGCGTTCAATGCGGCGCTGTTCGCTGAGCAGCGACCAGGAACTCATCAGGTTCTGCATGCTGACCATGCCGACCACGCGGCCGCTTTCAGTGATGGGAATGAGGGCAAGGCCGTGGCCGGCGGTAAGACGGCGGATGGTGGTGCCGAGGGTATCCTCAGGCTTGGCGACCTGGAAGGCGCGGGACATGACGGACTGGATGTAGCCGTTGCCGTCGTTGCGCAGCGCGTCGACGATGCGCTGGCGGGAGACGATGCCGACAAGCTGCGGTCCGCGCACGACAGGAAAATCCTCCTGCAGGGAGTGAACGCATCGGCCAAGCGCATCGGCGAGGGTATCGGAGGCCGAGAGGGTGGAGAAATCGGTGAGCATGACTTCGCTCATGCGTACGGTGTCAACCACGGACTGGAAGAAGACTCCCTGATCTTCAATTTGCGCGCCGATCATGATGAAAAAGCCGGCGAGAACGAGCCATGGATTATGGAGCAGCATGCCGCCGATCATGGTGCCCAGGGCGATGACCTGCCCGAGGCCGGCGGCGGCGCGTCCGGCATGAGCAAAGCCATGGTTGTGGGCAAAGCGGCTGCGAACCAGGCGTCCGATGTCGAGCGGGTAGGCAGGCAAAAGATGGAGCACGCCGAGGAAAAACTGCATCCAGACCATGCTGCGGACCAGATGATCGGGGCTGATGAGGGGCTGCGCGAAGAGCGGGACATCGGCGCTTGCGCCAAGCGTGGCGGCGGCCAGCACGATGGCCGTGGCAAAGTTGGCGGTTGGGCCGGCAAAGGCGAGGGCGAACTGCGCCCTGCCCTGGGTGGCAAGCTCCTGGCTTTCAGGATTTGCGTAGGCGAACATGCCGCCGATGGGGAGCAGAAGCACGGCGCGCAGACGCAGGCCAAGCCAGGCCGCGACGAGCAGGCGCGCAGTTTCGCGGATAAAGACAGTGGCCAGCAGGACGAAGAACAGGGCCAGGCCGCGCGGCCATCCATCGTTGCCGCTGATGCCGAAGAAGACTAGGACGAGCAAAGGAAAAAAGAGGTGGACGCGCATCTCGACGCCCATCCATCGGCCCAACGGAATTGACCAGCCACGCATACATTGCATTGTATTCGCTAGGTGCCGGTGCCAGTCGCGTATGCTGGTTGGCGATGCGGATCATTGCGGGTAAGTTTCGATCGCGGGTGCTTGCGGCCCCGCCGGGGATGGCCACACGGCCAACCAGCGACCGGTTGCGCGAAACGCTAATGAATGTTCTTGCGCCGCGTATGGCGGGAGCGGCGTTTCTAGATTTATACGCAGGCTCGGGAGCGGTGGGGATTGAGGCCTTGAGCCGGGGAGCAGCGCGAGTTGTGTTCGTGGAGCGCGCGCCGGCGGCACTGAAGGCGTTGCACGGAAATCTGGAACGGCTGGGGATTACGGAGGGGTTTCGGATCCACGCCGGCAGCGCGGGCGGTTTTCTTGGCTCGGCCCGCGGGACAACTCCAAAACCAGAACGGTACGAAGTAGTGTTTCTCGATCCGCCTTACGATGCGGACCATGAGTACGAGGCAACACTGGGGGTGCTGGGTGGAACAGCGGCGGGGCTGTTGGCCGACGGCGCGGTGGTAATTGCCGAACATCGGAAGAAGAGCAGGCTTGAGTCGCGCTACGGTCAGCTTGTGCGCACGCGGCTGCTGGAACAGGGCGATGCGGCGTTGAGCTTTTACTCGGTTGAAGCGCGGGCGGAAGGCGATGCGGAATAGACCCTGGCGGCTTGGCGAAAAGACGGTTGAGGAGATGTGCTCGCGGTCACTTTCAACTCCATTGATTGAGCGGGAGAGTAGGAGCAAAACGGCCCGGCGGACGATCTCGCCTGCAGGATCGGGCCAAACGGAGGGACAGTGAAAACAACACAGATTTTGGTGGCTGCTGTGGCTTTGGGGATCGGATTGCTGGCGTCTGGATGCAAGTCGGCTCCCGACCTTTCCAAGTCCGATGCGGCGCAGATGGTTCAGGCGTACTACAGCGCTCAGCAGGTGAGCAACCTCAACATCATTGTGAATAACGATGGCATGGTGAAGGGCGCGCTGGACAAATACTGGGCGCGGACAACGGTTTATCCAAACAGGTACTGGGCAGACTTTAAGCTGACGCCGGAGGGCAAGAAGCTCTTCAAGCTGGCCGATGGAAGCGACACGATCAAGTGGCGGCCCGACAGCCCGGCGGACAGCAAGTTTAGGGTGACACTGACGACCATCGCTCCCAAACATCCGAAGGCTCACGATTTTGGAGACGTGGAGAGCGTGGGAGATACGACCAGGACGGTTCCGTTCATCGAAAGCGTGGATTTTGCAGGGGTTCCGCAGCCGGTGCAGGACCTGGCGCACATGCCGGGCAACCTGCTGAGCGCAAAGCGCACGGCAGACTTTGCTCTGGAGAATGGTGCGTGGAAGGTGCAGTCGGTCGAGTAGGGGCAGCAGGAAACGCGGGCGGTGGGGGGCAAATGGGGGGACGCGAGGCGGTCCGGCGCCCCAGCGAGGCGGAAAGCGGAGAAAAACTCCCGAGAGCATCGGAATTCGAAACAAAATCCGTTTGACCCCGTGTGTGTTTCTTGGTATTGTTAAAAGGTTCCGCAAGAACGCGACCGTCCGTGTGTCCTGACGACGGCTGCGTAAGGGAGACCCGGCCGGATTGCATGGCCTGGGTTTGATTCCCAGGGCTGGGTGTTTTTTGCCGGCCAATCAAGATCCCAGAGTTGCCTTCATCTTGCGGAGGGCAGGGATACATCGCTACGGCGCCCGCGCGTTTCTCCACCTTGGAGGGCTATGCGGGCCGGAACCGGCGAAACGGAGTCGGCTTTTTCCTGGAAAACTAGGGAGAAACGACCGGCCACCGTCTCGGTTCTCGTCTGAGATTGGAACGAAGGCAGACGCGAAGCACCAACAAGAGGGCTTCTGCGCGCGTGCGCGACGGCAATCAGGGTCGCACATGGAGCCAGAATGGCCCAAGAGTTGTGCGCGCGGCTGTGTTTTTTGAGTTTGGATGGACCAGGGTAAGGAGTTTCGGTTTGCCTACTTTTAATCAGCTTGTTCGCAAGGGGCGTACGGCCCCCCGTTACAAGACGGCGT
>CAYZVG010000173.1:0-6752 GCA_964481595.1 uncultured Occallatibacter sp.
CCTTCGGCAATCCATAGCATCAGCGCCAAGCCCAGCAGGGCCGCCACCGGCAGCGCCACAATGTGCGCTGAAGCCGCCACCCCAAACGCCAGCGTGAGCAGAGCCATCCGCGGCCACCACTTTCGGCGCGGCCCTTGCATGGAGTGCGCTACGCCCACGCACGTGTAAACGCCGCCATAAACCGCCGCAGCGGCAAGTATCTCCACGTTGGGCGCAACGCATGCCTTGATCGCCTGCGGTGAAAAGCAATAGAGCGCCAGCGCGGTGTACCCACCAAGATTGCCGTAGAGCCGCCGCGTCACCCACCAGATGCATCCGCCCAGCAGGCATCCGGCGAGCAAAAATGGCAGCCGCAAAAGCAGCAGCACGTGCGTCATCTGGTAACGCAGCTCCCACGTGCTTATCTCACCGCCGGCCTGCACCACCCGATCCTCCGGCTTGCGGAACAGATCCAGCGCGCGCTCAGCCAGAAAGTTTAAGGTCAGCGGCAACCCGGCCAGCCGATAGGCAATAATTCCATCGTGGATATTGCCGCATGTGGTGTAGTAGCCCGCCAGCGCTGAAGGCCGCTCCCATGTCTCGCGGCCGCAGCGTGCGTACTCGTAGTCGCGGTCCGTGAGCGTTTGCTGGGCGGTGAGCCACAGCCCCTGCAGCAGGAAGAGCGCAATCAACCCAGCGGCGATGCGCTGCGGCAGATTGAATCGAAAGCGGCGGATTGCTCCAAACCTGTGGGTCATCGGGATCGTGCAGACCTTACCAGTCTAACCGGAACGGCCCGGCAACCTGAGCTTTCCCGGCAGACGCCCCAGGGGGGATTCGCTTCCAGCAAGTCGAGACGCCAATGGGGGAGCGCGGAAGATTTTGCACCGCACACCGGCACCCGCTACACTTCTCCTCAGCATGGCCATCGCTCGCGACAATACTCCGGAACGTCTTGTAAGCGCCGCCCGCGCCGACGAAGAGCAGAACTTCGAGCTCAAACTCCGGCCCCGCTGGCTGCGCGAATTCATCGGCCAGTCCAAAGCCAAAGAGCAGCTTGCCATCGCGCTTGAGGCCGCCAAATCACGTGGGGAGGCGCTGGATCACGTGCTTCTCTTTGGACCGCCGGGTCTGGGTAAGACGACGTTGGCTACCATCATCGCCAACGAACTGGACGTGGGTTTTCAGCAGACGTCGGGTCCGGCGCTGCAGATTCAGGGCGATCTGACGGCCATCTTGACCAATCTGCGCGAGCGCCAGGTGTTGTTTCTCGATGAGATTCACCGCATGCAGCCGGTGCTGGAAGAAAAGCTCTACACCGCGCTCGAGGATTACAAGCTCGACATCATCATCGGCCAGGGCCCGGCGGCGCGCACGCACGTGATGGAGATAAGGCCCTTCACTTTTATCGGCGCAACCACGCGGCCTGGACTGCTTTCGTCGCCGCTGCGGTCGCGCTTCGGCATCCTGCTGCGGCTGGAGTTTTATACAGAAGAAGAGCTGCGCGTGATCGTTACCCGCTCGGCCGAGGTGCTGCAGATTCCGGTCGATGAGGATGGCGCGGCAGAGATTGCGCTGCGTTCGCGCGGCACACCGCGTATTGCCAACCGCTTGCTCCGCCGTGTGCGCGACTATGCGCAGGTGCGCGGCTCCGGCATTATCGACCGGCCCACGGCCAACGCCGCGCTGGCCATGCTGGAGGTGGACGCACACGGCTTCGACGAGATCGATCGACGGCTGCTGCTGGCCATCATTCAGAAGTACGACGGCGGACCGGTCGGCCTGAGTACGCTGGCGGCAACTCTCGCCGAAGAAGAGGACGCGCTCGAAGAAGTCTACGAGCCGTTTCTCATTCAGATTGGCTTTCTTGACCGCACGCCGCGCGGCCGCGTGGCCACGCGCCTGGCCTACGAGCACTTTGGCCTGACGCAGCCGAATCGCCAGGCTCCACTTTTCTAAAGGAGAAATCGAATGGCACTCACACCATCCACCATGCTCGCTTTGGGAACTGTTGCTCCTGACTTTGCGCTGCCCGATGTGGTGAGCGGCAAGACGGTGCGCCGCGACGACTTCCGCGGCAAAAAGGCGCTGCTGGTCATGTTCATCTGCGCCCACTGCCCCTTTGTGAAGCACGTTGAAGCGGAGCTTGCAAAGCTGGGCAAAGAGTACGCCGCGCGACCGCTGGGCATTGCCGCCATCAGCTGCAACGACGCGGAGACGCATCCGGCCGACGCGCCGCAAGGACTCAAGCGGCAGGCGGAGACCTTCGGCTTCCCGTTCCCTTATCTCTACGACGAGTCGCAAGCCGTGGCGCGCGCCTACGATGCCGCTTGCACGCCCGACTTCTTTCTCTTCGACGGCGATTTCCGGCTCGTCTATCGCGGCCAGCTCGACGCGAGCCGTCCAGGCAACGGCATTCCCGTCACTGGTCAGGATCTGCGCGCGGCGCTGGACGCCGTCCTCGCGTCAACGACGGTATCGCCAGACCAGAAGCCCTCCATCGGCTGCAACATCAAGTGGAAGGCGTAGGAACAGCGGGCTAACGCCGGTCCGCAACAGCGAGGGGTGGCGTTCCCATCTTCATTGGAAGAGCAAACAATAAGGCACCCGGCCATCCGGCTGCTGTGCTATCCCACCCATCCGCGAAAAAAACGCGGATGGATGGGGCACCATTCTTTGTGCTTGATCGAGACTTGGGCCACCTGCCTCAGGGGCGGGTTGCGGAAACGGGTGTGAGTTTGGCTGCTTCGGCCACGGGCAGTTCCACTGCGCCTACGCGGCCGGAGGTTACATCTCTAACTCCGGTGCGCAGGAAGTAGGTTCCGTCTTCCGTCGGGACGCTGATCTCCTGCTTGAGCTCGATGCCGTGGGCCAGAATTGCATCGTAGCGCGCAGGAGGAATGCCGAGCTTGACGCCGTCGACCTGCGTATTGACCAAGCCGCGATAGGAGTCGTAGACAAACGCGAGAATCTGAAGCGAGCAGTGGTGAATGCCGTCAGGTGTGGCGGGGCAAGAAAGATTGTCTGCCGCGACGTTGTAGCGGACGGTGTAGCGCCGGAACGGGCCTTTGACCTTTGGCTGGACACTGTTGCCGGGAGCGGCGGTGGCCTCGGAGTCCGCAGTGGTGGGCCGGGCAGAGATGAGCAGCATGATCTGAGTGGGTGCGGGAGCGCCGCGCATCATGGCCGCGTTCAGAGCGTCGTAGGGAGCAGCCTCGGGGCCGGTCTCGTCTTTCGACGCTTTGGCTTCACTGGCTTGCTTTTGCGAGCTGCGGTCATAGGTGTAATAACCACGGCGATAGGCAAGCGAGACGCCATTGCGCGTTGTTTCGACTTTGATCTTGCGGTAAAAGCCGTTTTGCGCGGAATTGGTGGGCACATAGGTGATGGTGTAGTAGTTTGCGCCCGAGTCGATCACATTTTGAATGGCTCCGGCCAGATCGTTGGAGTTGAAGTACAACTTGCCGCCAGTGACTTCAGCGATGTTCTTCATCTCGCCGTAAGCGTTGGCGACTTCTCCGTTGAATGCACCGTGGGAGCTGTTGATGGTGTCCGAAGACGATGAGGATGACTCGGACGTGCTGAAGCCGCCATTGTTCTCAGGATCGTTCATGGGATCTGTTCGAAGACCGACGGCATCAACCGGATAAACGGCTATCTGGCTGCGGCTCATCATGGTGAGGGTATCTTTGAATTCGTCTAACAGCATGGTCTCTGGGATGGGATTGAGAGCGTCGCCCGAGCCGCCAATCGTAAGGGGAAAGGACCCCGAGAACCAGATGACATTTTTTCGACCCTGCAGACTGCCGAGATAGCGCTCGAGCTGGTTAAACCCATCGAGTGTGAAACGGGTGCGGGCGGCGGCCCTCTGGGCCTTCTCGTCTGGAGCGGCCTCTCTTGCGCCAAGCGCATTATCAGACGCGACCGTGTCAATCAGCGGAGAGACCTCTGGCTTTGAATTCTCCATGAGGGTGCGCAACTCATTGATGTCGGAGGTGAAGCCCTTGATAAGGCGCAGGCGGGTTCCCAGAACAAAGATGGCAATTTCGGTTCCCGGCTTCGCCTGTTTGAGAAATTTGAGCAACTGATTGCGCACCGTGATTTGATCCACGGTGGGCGTGTTGAGCGTGTCGAGCAGCAGGATGGTGAGCGGACCGGTGGCCGGGGCAGGGGTGAAGTTGGTGTATGTGCCCTCCTCCAGCTTGGGCATGGGCGTAATGGGCGGCGGCGCGGCTGGGGAGCGGTACTCCTCGAAGTTCTTGACAGTTTGAAGATGGCCGTCCTCATAGATTTTGAAGTCGTCGGCGGTGAGGCCATGCACGGCACTTTGCTGTTTGTCGGTGACTGTTACATCCACGATGACCATGTCGGAGGTGGCGTGGATGGTGGTTGCGGGCTCGGGCGCGGCAGACTGGGCCGCGGCAAATGTTGAAAAGCAAGGTACCAGGACAATGGAGGCCAGGAGATAGAGACGAGACATGAGCAGCATCCTTTCAGCAGAGCAATGATACCTCTAGCCGGTCATGCCCATTCTGCCCGGCAGAGTCGGTGGCCCGACCTGGCTCACCTGTACCCCAAAAAGCGCCAATTTTATTGCTAATTGCAGTAGTGGATGCGGAAGCGATGAAAGAGGCTGCCCATTTCTCAGGGATGCGTTGCGGAATCGGGCGCGAGTTTAGCGGCTTCGGCAAGAGGAAACTCTACTGCGCCGACGCGGCCGGAGGTTACGTCGAGGATTCCTATCCGCAGAGTGCAATCCTGCATGTTCTGGGGTACGCCGATCTGTTCGTTGAAATCGATCCCGTCGCGCAGTACAGCATCGTAATGGTCGGGGGGAATTGCGAATTTAACCGGGATGATGAGATTGCCAAAGAGTGTGCCGGTGGAATCGTAGACATAAGAGACAAACTGCAGCGCGCAGTGGCGAGCGCCGTCCTTGTCGGCAGGGCAGTCGATGTTGTTTACAGAGGCGGCAATGTGCAGATTGAAATTCCGGTACCGGCCCTTCCCGCTGTTGCTAGCTTTGTTGATCTCGGCGAGTTCGGGGTCGGTTGCCATGAGCAGGGGAGTGACCTGGAAGATGATATCGGTTGGTTCCGGAGCGCCGTGGATCATGGCCACTCTCATCGCGTCGCTGAGCGCTGGCGCAGCGTCGGGTGGAGCGTTTTTCGGTGCCGTAGGCGATGGCTGATTGCTTGCGCGATTCTGCGCGTGCGGATTGTCGACGGGATATTTGTTGCGATAGAAGAGCGTTACGTCCTTGCGTGCAACATCGACTTTAATGCTGCGGTACGGGGCAATCCCCACTGGGGCTTTTGAAGGCACATAGGTGAGCGTGTAGTAATTTGAGCCTGCTTCAACGGCCTGTTCCGTCGCTCTGGCAAGATCGTTCGTGTTGAAAAACGGCCTGCCTCCGGTCTTTTCCGCCAGATCTCGCATACTAGAGAAAAGGTTGCCTTGTTGAATGAAAAACGCGAAGTTCGAGCCTGTTGCGGAATCCCCGTTGGTAGTAGCTTGATCCGATCTAAGCCCGGCAGCGTCGACGGGATAAACAGCAACCCGGCTGGCGCTGAGCAGTTTGTTTGTATCTTCGCTTTGGTCGCCAAAACTTGGGCTCATCATCATGCCCGAAATGAATTTCGGTCCGGGAAACGAATCCGCAAACCAGATAAGATTTTTGCGACCGGGCAGAGCCGCGAGGTAGTGCGCCAGCTCGTCCGCCGCCTGGGCCAGTTCGGCTTGCCGCTGCAACGGAGGCAGAGGAGGGACTCTCGCGGCCTCAACCTCTATTTGCGTAAGAGTGGGGCCTTCACTTTGCTCGTTGATTGCTTGAGGGGGCTCTTTTTGAATTGCCGCATCGGCCATGCCAGCTTGTGGCTTTCCTTCCTCTGCTGTTGTTTTATCGGCCACCGGTTGCAGCGCAGGTGTTGCGCTCCCCTCGCTTCCCACTGCCGCGCATAGCCGGTCCACATCGGTAGTAAATCCCTGCAAAAAATACAAGCGATCGCTCATGACGAAGATGGCTACCTGGGTTCCGGGTTGCATCTGTCTCAGAAACTTCAGTACATGCTTTCGCAGGTAGGGACGATCTACCATGGGAGTGTTTAGAAAGTCGATGAGTAAGATGTTCAGTGGGCCGCTGGCCGGTACCGGCGTGAAGTTGGTGTATGTTCCCGGTTCGAGCTTTCGCAATGGCGTGACGGGTGACTGCTCCGTGCCGTTGGAGTGCTCTTCAAAATCCTTCACGGTTTGAAGATGCCCATCTTCAAAGACTTTGAAGTCGTTTGCGGTGAGGCTATGCACGGGGATCTGCTGCGCATCCAGCACCGTTACATCCACGACGACCAAGTTGGAACGAGCGTGGATGGTGGTTGCTGGCACCGCTTCGGCAGACTGTGCCACGGCAAAGGATGGAAAGCTAAGAAGAAGAACGAGGCCCGGGAGAAAATACATGCAGCGCATAGGTACACTCCTGTCGGCGACGGAAGGATAGCATAGGTCGGCGGTGGAGCGATGTGTTCATGGTTTATCGCGGAGCAACCGCGGATCTCTCGCGCTGCTCGGGATGACTCGGCTGTTTATAGATGGATTGCGGGAAAGGACGCGGACTTCGTGTCGTGCTATCCCATCCATCCGCAAAAAGCGCGGATGGATGGGGCACTCAGTTTCTGCGGCCGATCGAGATACCGCTCACACTTTCAACGATCGATTGAAATGCGAAATATCCAATATCGGTATAACTCGATCATCTCAGCAACTTAGAGAGTCGGTGA
>CAYZVG010000174.1:0-6732 GCA_964481595.1 uncultured Occallatibacter sp.
CGAGATCGGCCACATCTTCAAGCTCGGCTACAAATACTCCGAGAGCATGGGCGCGCGCGTGCTTGACGTGAACGGCAAAGAGGTGACGCCGATCATGGGCAGCTACGGCATCGGCATTGAGCGCATTCTCACCGCGGCCATTGAGCAGTCGAACGACGCCAACGGCTTCTGGCTGCCGGAGTCGATTGCGCCTTTCACCGTTGTGGTCACTGTCACCAACATTGGCGATGCAGCATTGCGCGCCGCCGGTGAAACGCTTGCCGCCGAGCTTGAAGCCGCGGGCATGGATGTGCTTCTCGACGACCGGGACGAGCGCGCCGGCGTCAAATTTAAAGACGCGGATCTGGTGGGCATTCCCTACCGCATCAACGTCGGCAAAAAAGCCGCAAGCGGTCAGGTGGAACTGGTGACGCGCGCAACCGCAACCAGCGTGGACGTGCCGCTCGGCGAAGCCGTCGCACTGCTCAAGAAGCGCATTCAGGAAGATTCGCTGCTTGAAGAAACCGGGAACTGAACGAGGCCTGGGAAGGCTTGGACTTCGGCGGAGAGCCGTTCATTCCAGCCTGTAGTCACACTACGTGCAGAAACCCGCACGAGCACAGTAGAGCTGATAGCTGAAAGCTGAAGGCTATAGGCTGTTTTTTTGAAGGAGCAGCGATGGCGTTGAAGATCAAGATGAAGAACTCAGCCGGCAGAATTGGCATCTCGTCGTATGCGCTGCGCTTCCTGCTCATCGGCGTTGCCGCTGTTGCGGTAGTCTTCCTCGCCGTCAGCATTTTCTTCTACTACAAGTACCAGGGCATTGTGGATGCGCGCCTGCAAGAACCACTGTTTGCCAACACCGCCAAAATCTATGCCGCGCCGCGCCAGGTGCGCCCCGGACAAAAACTGAGCGTGCAATTTATTGTGAGCGTGCTGCGCGAAGCCGGGTACACCGCCGATGGCTCGTCGCAGTTCTCGCGCCTGGGCACGTTCTCGCAGGGCGCGCAAAGCGTGACGATCCGCCCCGGTCCCGAGTCCTACCACTCCGAGGATGCGGCTACGATTCACATCGGCAATGGCCAAGTCACCTCCATCACCGACGACCGCAGACAGGCCCTCTCCAGCTACGAGCTTGAGCCGCTGCTCATCACCGGCCTCAGCGAGGACGCCAACCGCACCAAGCGCCGTCTGCTCGCTTACGACGACATTCCACAAAACCTGGTGCACGCCATTGTGTCTATCGAGGATCGCCGCTTCTTCGAACACGGCGGCGTAGATTACATCCGCATTCTGGGCGCGATCCTCAACGACATCAGACCAGGCCATCGCTGGACCGAGGGCGGCTCAACGCTCACTATGCAACTGGCGCGCGGCTTTTTTCTTACGCCGGAGCGAAGCTTGAAGCGGAAGTTCATCGAGATCCTCATCACCTTTCAGCTTGAGCATCGCTTTTCCAAGCAGCAGATCTTCGCCATGTACGCCAACGAGATCAACCTTGGGCAGCGCGGCAGCTTTTCCATCGACGGATTCGGCGAAGCGGCCCAGGCATACTTCGGCAAGGATGTTCGTCAGCTCAGTCTCTCTGAGTGCGCTCTGCTGGCGGGCATAATTCAGAGCCCCAACCGGCTCAACCCATTCCGCCATCCCGATCGCGCACTCGATCGCCGCAACCTGGTGCTCGACACCATGGTCGAAACCGGCTTCATCACAAAAGACCAGGCCGAGAGCGCCAAGGCCGAGCCCTTGCATCTGGTGCCCGGCAGCGTCGATGCCAGTGAGGCACCCTATTTCGTTGACCTGGTGCGCGACCAGTTGGCGCAAAAGCTCGGCGACCGCGACTTCAATCGCGAGGGCCTGCGCATCTACACTTCGCTCGATCCCGATCTGCAGCGCGCTGCCAGCTCCGCCGTCGACTCCACCGTTCATGTCGTCGACGAACAGGTTGACAAGCTTTACGCGCGCCGCAAAAAACTCGGCCAAAGCTACGTCTATCCGCAGGTGGCGCTCGTTGCGCTCAATCCCCACACCGGCCAGGTACTCGCGCTGGTCGGCGGCCGCAGCTACGGCAACTCGCAGTTGAATCACGCGGTCGCGAGCCGGCCCACCGGATCCATCTTCAAGCCCTTCGTCTACGCGGCGGCCTTCAGCACATCTGTGCAGGGCACCATGCTGCCCGGCTTGAATCAGCTCTTCTCGCAGGTCACAATGCTCAGCGATCAGCAGACCACCTACGACGTGGGCGGCCAGGAATACACTCCGCACAACTACGAAGGCGTGTATCACGATCAGGTTACTGCCCGCTACGCACTGCAGCAGTCGTTGAACAACGCCACCATCGGGCTGGCCGCCATGGTCGGCTTCGATCAAGTGGCCGCTCTGGCTCGCGACGCAGGCATCACCAGCGCGCGCGGAACGCCCTCGGTCGCCATCGGGACCTATAACGCGACTCCGCTGCAAATGGCTGGCGCTTACACCGTCTTCGCCAATGCTGGAGTGCATCTGGAGCCGTGGATGGTTGCCAGCGTGCGCAACTCCACCGGCGACATCATCACCGATTTCACACCCGCGTCGCGCCAGGTGCTCGATCCGCGCGTTGCCTACCTCACCACCGACATGATGGAGAACGTCATCAATCACGGCACCGGCGCGGGCGTTCGCTCGCTCGGCTTTACCGCGCCGGCCGCCGGCAAAACCGGCACCAGTCATGACGCATGGTTCGCCGGCTTCACCAGCAATCTGCTCTGCATCGTGTGGGTCGGCAACGACGACTACTCCAATCTGAATCTTGAAGGCGCGCACGCCGCCGCGCCCATCTGGGCGGCGTTTATGAAGAAGGCCGTGCTGCTGCCGCAATACTCCGACACCAATGAGTTCTCGCCGCCCGATGGAGTGCAGATTGAAAAGATCGACAAGGTCAGCAACCTGCTCGCCGACGATAGCTGCCCCGACGATTTCGATGCCGCGTTCTTAGACGGCACAGCGCCCACGGCGTCCTGCGACCACCCGCTCGATCACCGCAACATTCTGCAAAAGATCTTTGGGATGGGCAAGAGCGGCAACTAGTCCGCGTCAGCCGTCCACATCCGAGCCATTCGGCATGGGCTGGCAACGCTGGCACCAAAAGGTGACGCGCGCATCCGGTCCCTGAATGCGCCGTCGTATCGGCTCGCCGCATCTGCGGCAAGGCTCGGCGCTGCGCCCGTAAACCCAAAGGCTTGCGCCGGGATCGGACTCATGCGTGGTGCGCCGCTTGCGCCCGCCATACGTCACAATCGCATCGCCCGAGTTCTCAAGCACATTGGCTCCCACCAGCTTTTGCGCCGCTGCAATCAGCGCTTTCAGTTGCTCCCTGCCCAGCGCGGAAACCTTGCAGAACGGATTCACGCCGGTTACAAAACACACCTCCGACTTGAACTCGTTGCCCACGCCGGCCATCACCTCCTGGTGCAGCAACACATCGCCAATCTCCTCGCCACCACACGCCTCCATGCGCTTGAGCGCACCGTCGGCATCGAAAGCGGGATTGAGCACATCTATGTCAGGCCGGGGAATTCTGCGGTTGCGCTCGAGCGACTGCGCCGTGTGGATCTCCGCCACCGGCACGCGAAATCCTACGGCAATGTAATCGCTGTTCTCAATCACGATGCGCATATTCGTGCGCGGCTGTTGCCACTGCTCGCCATGGCGATAGATGTGCCAGCTTCCATTCATCATCATGTGCGTCGCCAGCGTTCCGCCGCCGGAGAAATGAATGAGCAGCCACTTTCCGCGGGCTTCAACGCCGCTCACTATCTGTCCGGCAAGCGGCGAGTCGTCGTCAAATCGCGTAAGCAGCGGATACGTCGAGCGAAATACCGTGACGTGTTTGCCGGTGAGCACGCGTCCAAGCGAGCGTGCAGTGCGAAAGATCGTATCGCCCTCGGGCATTCGCTATTGCACCTCGCTGGAGTCGAGCGCGCTCTGCTCGTGACTCCCCATCGCAAGCGGAATGCGCCGCAAATGCATCCCCAGCGGTCCGGGATGGAACCCCGCGTCCATCAGGAATCGAGCCATTGAGTGCGCCGCCACCGGCTGGCCGTTGATGGTCGTAATCAGCACCCCCTGGTGGCTGCTCACGCGCATCCGCTCTTGCCCGCGCGCACACAAAAAATGCGCCAGCCCCGCAGCCGTCTGCGATCGCTCCGGCTCCTCCGCAGGCAAGAAAACTAAAATGTTCGGATTGCCGCGCCGCATCCACGCCGCCAGTTCGCCATTGCGCAAAATCACTTCGGCATACGCGGCGCGCGTCAAGATGCGCGGCGCGGTCTCTGCGTCTTCATCGGCAACCGGCAAATCTGGCCAGCGCAACGCAGAGCCATACGGATTGGCCGGATCGGCCGCTGCCAGTTGCACAAACTCCGGCTTCTCGGCCTGTGGCGGAGTGCGCAACTGCCGTAGCAGATCCACAGCCGCGGGCAGCGCAAACTGCGTCGCGCCCAAGCCTGCAACAAAATATCCGCGCCGAATGCGTCCGCTCTCTTCCAGCGCCTTCAGCACATCGTAGACCGCGCTGAATCCGCCCGGAACATTCTCCGCCGCAACCGATTCGCGCAGCAGCACGCCATAGCGATTGAGCAGTTGCAGCGCTAGCGCGTGGCTCGCCTCCGTCGCGGTCGGTCCATCGTGCGCATCGAGAGCGCCCCTGCGCGGCAGCAACGACCATCGTCCCTGCGCCGTCGGCGGCGTTGTGCGCCGCGAGCGAAACACCATTCCAGTTTGCAATCGCCGTGGTGCACGCGCACTCTCAGGCCGCGCGATATAGGCGCGCAGCGCGTGCAGAGAGTCGTTGGTCACAAGCCCGCGCCACACCAGGCTCCACAGCGCCTCAATCGTCTCGCCGGGATAGCCCGCGCCCACTGCCTGATGCAGCGGATCGAAGAAACTCGCCCCTGTAGCCTCAAGCACCGCAAGCAGCTTCTCTTCGCGCTCGGTGAGCGGCTCAACCAGTGGCCGTTGCTGCGCAAGCAGCGGGAGTTTATCGGCCAGGAATAATGCAATCCGGCCATCGTGTTCGCCGATTGGTTCCACGCCTGCCCACGCAACTTCGCCTGCTGCAATCAGCGTATCCAGCCCGCTGGGCGCGTAGTCGCCAATGCGCGCCGGCAAAATTGAAGACTCCACGAGCGATGCCGGCAGCGGCGCGCCCTGCAGGCTTTCAATCGCATCCAACAGCGCGTCCAGATTCGCGCGTCCTTGCGCATGGCCCATGCGCCGCGGCGCAAGCAGCCCTTGCCAATGCACAAGAAAGCGCGCCAATGTATGCTGTTCCACCGGCTCCACTTCACGGCGCAGTCTGGCCAGCGATTTGCGGCGAATCTGGCGCAGTATCTCCGCGTCGCACCACTCGCGATGCAGCCCGCCAGGACGGAATCCACCTTCGAGCACGCGACCCTCGGCGGCTAGTTGCCGCAGCGCGGCTTCAACCGCGGCGGCATCCAATGCAAAACGATCCGCCGCCTCGCGCAGCGTAAACGGTCCGTGCGTTCGCGCATAACGCCGCACCAGTTCAAGCACCGGATGCGCAACCGGCTCAAGCAAAGCTACCGCCAGCCCCGGCGGCAGCGGAATCCCCAGTCCGTCGCGATAGCGCGCTGCATCTTCGGCGGCAATCAAGCGCCGCTCGCCGGCAATGCGCAGCTCCAGCAGCCGCCGCGCTCTTACCAGCCGATCCACATGCACAAGCAAATCCGTTGTAGCAACACGCCGCGCAAGCTCTTCACGTGAAAGATCGCCCAGCCGCAGGCACAAGTCGTGAATACCATCGGCCGAGCGCGCGCGCCAGCTCTCGGCAAGGCACTGCGCCGTCTCCTCCACTTCGGCAATGGCATCGGCGTCCAGCAACTCGCGCAGATCGGCCTCGCCCAGCAGTTCGCGCAGTTGATCCTGATCGATGGTGAGCGCCTGTGCGCGCCGCTCTGCCAGCGGCGCATCGCCATCGTACAGAAAATTCGCCACGTAGCTGAACAGCAGCGACGAAGCAAACGGCGACGGCTTCCGCGTCTCCACCACATGCACGCGCAACTGCCGCTGCTCGATTGCGCGCAGCGTTTCAATCAACGCAGGCATGTCGAACACGTCGCGCAAACACTCGCGATACGCCTCAAGCAGCAGCGGAAACGACGGATACCGCGAAGCCACGCTCAGCAGGTCGTAGGAGCGCTTGCGCAGCTGCCACAAGGGCGTCCGCTGGTCGGCGCGGCGGCGCGGCAGCAACAGCGCGCGTCCCGCAGCCTCGCGAAACCGACCAGCAAAAAGCGCTGTCGATCCAAGCTGACGCAATACCAGTTGCATTGCCTCGGCCGATTCCACCAGAAACCAATCCACATCGGGCGGCTCGTCGGTGTCAGGAAAGCGCAGCACAAAACCATCGTCGCCCCACAGCGTCTCCACTTCGGGTCCGCCCGCGGCGCGAATCCGCGCGCTCACCGCCATCGCCCAGGGAATGTGAATGCGGCTGCCAAAAGGCGTCAGCACGCACACGCGCCAATCGCCCAACTCGTCGCGGCACCGCTCAATCACCACGGTGCGGTCGTCGGGCACCGCATCGGTCGCGTCGTGCTGATCGCCGAGATACTGCATCAGATTTTCTGCGGCAACTGGATCAAGATCGTGTTCGGCCACCAGCCGTGCAAGCGCCGCCGGTCGTGGCAGCGCGCGCAACTCGCGCACCATCGCGCCAATGCGGCGGCCAAACTCCAGCGGCCTTCCCGG
>CAYZVG010000175.1:0-6704 GCA_964481595.1 uncultured Occallatibacter sp.
CATGGCCACCGCGCGGCATCCCACCATGGCGTCGGCGCCGATCAGGGCCTTGCGCTTGCGCGCGCGCATCGCCAATCGCACTAGAAAAGCGGTGATTCCCCCAAACCCGACACTCACCGCCAGCGCCACCCACGGTGTAACGCCCATCTCCGGCACCGGCGCGGCCACCAGCGTGAGCGTGCCAAACAGCAGGCAGAGAATGCCCGCGCTCGCCAGCACTCCATGGCCGCCAAACTTGGCCTCAAGCAGCAGCAGAACCAGCGCCGCTGCCAGCAGCATCACAGCGGTAAAGCGGATGGGCAGCAGGTTCAGCGCAAAGATGGCGAGCACCACCATCAAGGTGCCCAGCGCTCCGGGAACGATGGTTCCCGGCGAGTGAAATTCGAGATAGATGAGCAGTGCGCCGCTCACCAGAAACAGCAGCGCAATGTTCGGGTCCACCAACCAACTCAGTAGTTGGTCCCGCAGCGACGGGCGGAGCACGGCCACGTGCGCCCCGGCTAAGTGCAGCGTGAGTTGGCTTCCATCGAGCCGTTTAACCTGCCGTCCATCGAGCGCAGCCAGCAGTTGCGCGTCGTTGTTCTCAACCAGGTCGATTAGGTGCTGATTGAGCGCCTCCTGGGCCGTATAGGAGTGAGAGTTTTTGAGCGCCTCAACCGCCGCATCGGTGTTGCGGTTGCGCTGTGTCACGTACGAACGCAAAAAGGCCTCGGCATCGTTCTCCACCTTCTGCATCATGGTCTCGTCCGGCTTGCCGCCTTCAAACACCACATGGGCCGCGCCCGCTTCAGTCCCCGGCGCCATGGCCGCCACGTCCGCCGCTTCAAGCAGAAAGAAACCTGCGGAGCCGGCGCGCGCTCCCGAGGGCGAAACAAACACGATCACCGGCACGCGCGAAGCCATCATGGCCGCCACCATCGGGCGCATTGAGTCCACCAGCCCACCCGGCGTGTCCATCTGGATCAGCAGCGCCTGCGCACCGTCGGCATCGGCGCGCTTGATTGCCCGCTCCAACTCGCCCTGGCTTACGGGCTGAATCGTGTCGTCGAGAACGAACTTGTCCACGAGCGGAGCTTGCGCCTGAAGAGGGGCTTGCACCTGCTGCGCAGAGACCACTGAGCCGAGGCCCGGCCTCCCCCAAAAAGCTGCGGCCATTGCAACCGCGGTAAGACCAAATGCAATCGACATTGTGAAACTGCGCGTCCGCTCGAACATGACTTGCCCCCTTGCGCTTGCTGTTCACTATAGGACAGTTCAATCCTCAAGTGGAGAGCACCCGTCATCGCCCGGCGCAGCCAAGGTACTACCGGCCCGTGCCTGCTTTGGCTTGCACCTGCCTGGCCAGCTCCAGCGCCGCCGGGTTCCCAGGCTCAAGCTTCAGCGCGGCAGCCGCCTCATTCCCGGCGTCGCTCAGGTGATTGCCCGCCAGATCGAGCCTGCCCAGCACCAGATACGCATCTGCCGAGGCGTGCAGTTCCAATGCCTGGTGCGCCTCTTGCCGGGCGGCATCGGCCGCGCCGGTACGCTCACGCACCTCGGCCAGACCCGCGTGCGCCTCGGCGCAGTTAGTGTCTGCCGCAATCGCCTGCAGATAGAGCCGTTCGGCCTCCAACAGCAGTCCGCGGTCAAGATATACCCTGGCCTGCGCGGCAAGCTTCTGCGCGCGTTCCAGCGGAGCCAGAGCAGCCATGCGCGACGCATCCATCTGTTCCAGCATCGTCGCCGCCTGCCGGAAGGCCGCTGCGTCAAAGGTGCGCACAATGCGCTCCAGCGGGTCCAGTTCATTTCCTGAGCCTGCGTCGCTGGTCTGCGCCACCTGTTTCACCGCAGGCTGCTTCCATGCCGCCTGCAGCGCCTGCGCCTCGCTGTCATTTGGCCGCACCTTCAGGCACTGCGACAGCTCGTTCATGGCCGCCGCGGCTTGCCCGTGGCGCTTCAGGCTGACCGCAAGGTTAAAGTGGTAGTCGGCGGAGTTGGGATCGTCCGCCGCCGCCTGCACAAACAGCACCGTCCCGTCGTGGCCCTGGCGGCTGGCTGCCACGCCCTGGTTATTCACTACCTCGGCCAGCGGCAGAATCTTGGCCACTTCGGCAAAGGCCTGCTCGGCCTTGGCATAATCGCCTGAGAACATCAGCGACAAGCCCCGGTAATAGCCGGCCTCGAGCCCATCGCGCCCGTTCTTGTCCACCTTTGCAAAGGCATCCGCGGCCAGTTCGTACTGCTGGCTGGCATAGTCTTCGCGGCCCAACGCCATCCACGCGGCGCCAAAGTCCGGACTCAGTTTCACGGCGGCGTTCAGGTGTTTCAACCGCTCCGCCTGATCGGGCTCTGAAATGCCCCGAATGTACTGCTCGTATGCGTCCAGCCGCAAGCTCTTTCCCGCGGCGATAAAAGTATCCAGAGCCACGTTGATTCCCGGATCGAGTTGCCGGGTCAGCTTCCAGGCCAACGTGTCGAACACCGAAATCAAATCGTGCAG
Organism: uncultured Occallatibacter sp.; assembly: GCA_964481595.1. Lineage (GTDB taxonomy): Bacteria > Acidobacteriota > Terriglobia > Terriglobales > Acidobacteriaceae > Telmatobacter. The sequence goes on from CAYZVG010000175.1 coordinate 2,480, forward strand.
ATCGCCACGCGCCGTCACCGGACCGCTCATGCGCAACTGCGGCACATCCACCAGCCGCGCCTCGGCCACAATCTGGCTGCCGTCGGTAATAAAATTGCCCACCACAATCTGGTCCGCGTCCAGCGTTTGCGCCAGCTTGATTGAGCTTGCGCGCGAGGGCTGAAACCCCTGCGGCAGTCCCAGATGATCCAGCGCATACACGCGGTCGGCGCGGCTGGTGGGCTCAAAGCCGACCGAGCGAAAACGGCTGCTCAGCAGACCCGCCGCCGCCTCGCGCACCCACTCCAGGTTGGGCTGGCCGGTGCGGTTATCGAAAGGCAGCACCAGCAGAATTCGCCCGCGGCCAGCCGCAGGCGCAGTCGAAGCGTCATCCGCGGACGACTGCGCCCGCGCACAAACCGCCGCTGAAAAAGCGATTGCAATCGTTAGAGCTACGGCAAAGAACGTGCGCCGCGCCCGGCCTGAGCGAAATGGATTATATGGTTGCACAACAGCCTGATTATAGGCGTTTGGACCTGCGGCGGCGCGTCTATGGCGCTGCGGGAAGCGCCTCTTCTCCCTGCTTCCCTTCAAGCCGGCCGACTCCATCCAGCCGCGCCTCCACCTGCCGATTGAACCGGATCAGCCCCACCCACATTCCTGCATCCTCGCGCTTCCACACCATTTCGCCGCCCAGTTGCTGCGCAATCATCTCCGGCACAATATCGTGGTGTAGCCCAAAGAAGCGCTCGTCCAGCGCCTCGCTGCCCGCACCCAGGGTGAACAACCCGGCCGGCGGATCGTACTTGGTTGAAAAAACCAGCGCCGCGGAATACTTCTCCGGCTCCGCTGCGGCAATCGCAATCTGCGGTGCGGTAAAGTCCTCGATCCGCTCCACGTCCCACGGCTGTTTCACGTATCCGAGTTCCGGCTTGGTCAGCTCGTCGCTCATGGGCCACGCGGTCAGCACCGTTGCGCCGGGGTAGCGCCGCGCCAGCTCGTGAATGCCGTTTAAATGCAGCCGCACCACATGCGCGTAGGCCAGGTTGTCTTCCGGCGCAAATCCATACGGCGGATTGACGAACAGGCCCACCAGAAACGCCGCCGCAGAAAATACCGCAACCCCATGCCAGTAAGGAATCCTCCGATAAAACGTAGTCACCGCAATCAGCAGCACCAGCGGATACATGGGCAGCAGGTAGCGCGTGAGCAATGCGCCGCCCAGCACGCTGAACAAGACAGCATTCGCCACGAGCAAAATCAGAATCGTCCGCAGCGCAGCGCTGGGAATCGCCGCGCGGTCCTTTCCGTCAGCGCCGGGCCGCACGGCCAGCAGCAGCGCGGCAATCGTCATCAGCACCGGCACAAACATATTCATGTGCGCCGTCAGGTGCAGCAGGCGGTGACCGAATGCAGCCAGAAACCGGAGCGGATCGAGCGTGGACTGCGCGTTATAGCGCAGAAATTCGGGATTGCCGAACAGAAATCCCGTCTTTGCGTAGTGCCACGCGTACCAGCAGGCCAGCGGCACAATGCAACTCACGAGCCACGCAGCCTCTTTCAAGCGCGCCGGAACCAGATTGCTCCTCCCCTGCCTTTGCGCGCGGATCGCATCTGCCAGGCCGATCGCCGCCAGCACGAGCGGAATCGCAATCGCGGTCTCCTTTGACAGTGCCGCCGCTGAAAACCACAGCGCCGCGGCGACCGGCTTTCGACCGCGCTCCGGCAAAATGCAGACCATGCCCCACAGCGAACAAGCCGCCGCAAAAATGTCCGCATGGGCCAGCGAGCTTTGCGCAAACCAGATGGGATAGAGCCCTGTCAGCACCGTGGTCCAAAAGGCCACCGCGGGCACGCCCACTAGCCGCATCGCCAGCCGCCACACCGCCAGCAATCCCAGGGCAGCCACCATCAACACCGCTTCGCGCGTCACCTCCGGAAAAAATCCTGAGGCCTTCCACCACAGCGCCAGGTAAATGCTGGGCAGCGGCGGATGCGCGTTCGACAGCGTGGTGATGGGAATAAGCGAGCCGGTGCGGAAAAAATCCCACGCCGCGGGAATGTAGTAGCCCGCCTCGTCCCAGTAGTAGGGCAGCGCAAGCAGCGTAAAATGCGAGGCGTAGAGCGCAGCAAAGATGACCGGAAAGATCATCCATAGCGGCAGCGGCCTGTCCTTCCTCGGCTCAAAAAATCCGTTCAAGCGCAATCGATCGCTCCTCGCACTCGTGCCACTGTTCCGGTATCCAGTCACCAGGCCCGGCGCGCATCAAGCTGTATCAAAGTTCTCACCCACATCTCAATCAAGCATTGAAAGTGGGTGCCCCATCCGTCGCGCAGCCTTACCGCGCGATGGGTGGGATAGCACAGCAGGTAGCCCGGACGCCCTATCGTTCGTTCTTCCACTCAAGTTGGGTGCTCCCGGTCTGGATTTTCAGACCGGGGAAAGCACGAACCCAAGATACAGAACGATGCGGTCGAAGAACTAATTCACCGGCCCCTGTTGATGGCCATGGTTCTGCGGCTCCAGGTTGAGCTGCCCAAAAGCCTGCTCGTACTGCGCCAGGTTCTGTCCCAGCACGTTCCACAAGGCCTTGGCCTGCTGGGGGCTCAGAAAGATGGCCTCATGGTTGCGAATGGTCACCTGGTCGGGGCTTTCGCTCGTCGCCAATCCAAAGACAAGTTGAAAATCCCACACGCTCACGCGCACCTGCACGCTGTTGGCATAGGTTTCCCGGTAATCCGGCGTTTGGACAAGATTCATCTGGGGCGGTTGCGGGGTTTGGCTCATGATGTGTCCAGATTACGCTGTGAGGGGCATGGCTGCCGAGTCCGTTAGCCTCTCCGCAGATCGCTCTCCAGCGGACACCCTTCGCAACGCGCCGTCCGTCCGCAGTGCGCCTTGCCCACCGCCGCCGTGAGGGCGTGGAACTCGTTGAAGAGCCGCGCCCAATCCGTGGCGGGTTCTGTGGCAAAGGCCTGACGCGTAAGCTCGGCCAGCGCATCGTACCCAATGCTGCCTCGGCCACCGGCTTTTCCGCGTGCCGGCGCAGCCTTGCTCTCCGCAATCGCGATCAGCCCATGCCGCTCCGCAATGCGGCGCAGATACTCGTCGGCCACCGGAACGGCGTGCCCCAGCGCGTACAGCAGAACAGCGTCGGCCGTCTCCGGCCCCACTCCCGGCAACCCCAGCAGCCGCTTGCGCAGCGCAGGCGTGGGCTCAGCCGCCATCGCTTCGAGCTGCCCCGCAAACTCCGCGTCGAGCATGGCCACAAACGCTTTGAGCGCCGGCGCTTTGCGCGTGTAGAACCCCGATGGCCGAATGGCGCGGCGCAGCTCCTCCATCGGCAGCGCGCGCAGCCCATCCACCGTCAGCGCCCCTGCCGCCTGCAGATTTTCGAGCGACCGCTCCACGGCCTTCCACGCCGTGTTCTGCGTCAGATACGCACCAACGATCGTCTCAAACGCAGTCTCCGCAGGCCACCAGTGCTGCGGCCCATAATATGCGGCAAGCCGGTCGTGCATCCAACGCAGCCTTGCGGGGGCACTCGTCTTCTGCCTGCTCACGGTTCGCACCCTCCCGCCAACTTGCTCGCTGGCAATTCCCGCGCAGCGGGAGCTGACTTGCTGACTCGCTGACTTGCTGACAAGCTATTCCGCAAGTTCCGCCTTCCACTCCAGAACGCGCGCCCTGGCAGCCGCTGCCTCAGCCTGGGTCGCATGGCCCGCCTGCCGCAGGCTTTCCGCAAGCTCTCTGTGCGCCACCGGGTCACCCGGCGCAAGCGCCGTCAGCGCCAGCGCCGCGCCAATCCGACTGCTCAAGCCACCCCGCTGCGCGTAGCGCCCGCACCAGTCCAAGATGCGCCTCGGCCAAAGCCGGTGTCATGCCGCCACAAGCGCCGTCGCCGGCCGCAATCGCCGCGCGAAACTCCCTTGTCGCCGCAGCCGCATCGCCCGCGGCCAGCAGCGCCAGCCCTCGCCGGCAAAGCTCCTCAACACTCGATTCGTTCGTCATGGCTTTGATTAGGATAAGGCTTGAGCAACTTGTCTTATCTCCGGAGGAGCCATGAAGAGTCACACCGAGTACCTGGTCTTTGAAACCCGCAAGCGCCATGAGATGGTGCACATTACCAACGATGTTGAGCAGGTGGTCAAGCGCAGCGGCGTCCGCGACGGCCTCTGCTTTGTTTCGCCTATGCACATCACCGCGGTCATCTACGTCAACGACCTTGAAGACGGCCTCATTGAA
>CAYZVG010000176.1:0-6653 GCA_964481595.1 uncultured Occallatibacter sp.
AACTGGCTGGCCTCATATCGCGCGAAGAAGATCACACGCCGTGCCTTCTCCGTATAGCGTTCGAACATAATCTACTCCCTGCCCTCAATTCGGGCTTTCCCCAGGCTATCGGCTGATGTAACCGTCCGGTTCACTTTGCGCCCTGCGACGAAGTTCTGTCGTTGGGAGCCCCGCTTCCGGCCTCGGCCCAACCCGCGCGTGCCCTGCCTTAAATTCGCCGCCGGGGGGCCCTTTCGGAAAATGGAAACCGCGTCCCCGAACAGCTAATATTGGATGGTCCCGGGCGACCTCCGCCCGCTGAGCCTGCGGCGTTCCCGCTGCCGTTCGACTCCCACCCTCTCCTCTTCAACCTGGAAGAGCTTGAAAGACCAGCGAAACCAGGTTGCTTACTAGATAAGACTCAAAAACCACCCCTTAGGGTGCTTTTCCGGTTCATCCTCCGGTCTTTGGGTCCGCCGGGGTTGTTGCCCCCAGAGGCGCCAGCCGACCGCTTTCAAGCCGCAGCGCCCTGGTGCAGCGCGCGGCCAGGTCCATGTTGTGGGTTACCAGTATAGAGGTAAGCCCATGCCCCAGGTGGAGTTTAGCAAGCAAGTTAAAGACCATCTCGGCGGTCGTCTCGTCAAGATCGCCCGTCGGTTCGTCGGCCAAAAGCAGCCGAGGGTTGTTGACCAGTGCGCGGGCCAGAGCAACCCGTTGCTGCTCCCCGCCAGAAAGTTCGCCAGGCCGGTGCGTGGCCCGATCCTCTAAACCAACCTCACGCAACCAGTTAGCCGCCAAAGCCATGGATTCCCGCCGGGTCGCACCCCTGGCCAGCACCGGCATGGCGACATTCTCCTGCGCCGTAAACTCCGGCAGCAGATAGTGAAACTGCCAAACGTACCCGATTTCGCGGTTACGAAAAACCGCCCCCTCGCGTACCGGCAGAGTGGTCACATTGGTTGACGCGCAGTATACAGTTCCCGCGGAGGGCACATCAAGAGCACCTAAGATATGCAAAAAAGTGCTCTTTCCCGAGCCGGAGTGCCCAACAATTGCCACCATCTCGCCGCGCTCTACCGTCAGGTTCAGGTCGTCGAAAAGGTTCAGAGTTCCACGCGCCGTGCGGTAGGTCTTGCGCAACCCTTCCACCCTGACGATGGGTTCGCGGTCGAACTGGTTGTTGTCTGAATCCGGATTCTGTGCCCGCAACTCCTGGTCCCGTGTGGAGCGGGTGGCCTGGCTGGCAGCCGCTGGAGAGGTTTGCATCATTCGGTTATCGATTATTTTACATGCCCGGATGCGGACACCCCATCCCAGTTGGTGATTCGCGTCACCCCAGTAAACATCTCTCATCAGAGCATCGAGCATTGCAGCGAGTTGACGCCCGCTGACCTGCTGACTCGCCGACTTGCTGACTCGCTAACTTGCTGACCTGCTGACTTGCTGACCTGCTGACTTGCTAACTCACTGCCCTTCAGTACTCCACCTTGTTCGCCGCGTCGATCCACGCCTTGAAGCTGGCCCACGCTTCCTCGCCCAGCAACTGCGTCGACGGCAGCGACCGCTCGGCCTGCTCCTTGCGCAACTCATCGTACAGGAACGCATCGTCAAAGCCGGCACGCGCCGCATCGGCCGCGCTTGCTCCGTAGTAGATGGCCTCAATCCGCGCCCAGTACGCGGCGGACAGGCACATGGGGCAAGGCTCGCAGCTTGTGTAAAGCTCGCATCCGGCCAGCGTAAATGTGCCCAGTGCGCGTGCCGCCGCGCGAATCGCATTCACCTCGCCGTGCGCGGTTGGATCGTTCGTCGCGGTTACGGTGTTGGCGGCTTCGCCCACAATCTTGCCATCGCGCACAATCAGCGCGGCAAACGGCCCCCCCTTGCCGCTGCGCACATTCTCAGTGGCCAACTCGATGGCTCGGCGCAGAAACTCAGGATTGGCTTGGCCTGGCATGGATTTGTCTCCGCAGGGGAATGCGTCCAACAAAAAATGTGTGTCCGAAAATTCAGTATGGCACAACCGCGGCTTATCTCCGAGCACACAAGCGCGGTCCTCGCGCACGCAAGCCTTCCTTGTGCGCTTGGGACAATCTCAACAGCGCATTCCACCCCGTGCAGAGCGCCCCGGTCCTCAGTAGTGGTAGCCGTGCTTCGGGTCGTAATCCAACTTCACCAGCCCATCGCGGTAGTCGATGTGGATCACGAGCTGCCGCAGCATCGTAGCGCCAAGCAGCCCTGAGATTTCCATATCGGTGCTCTTTGAAATCGTTGCCGTGTCCAATGCGATCACGTTCTCGTCTTTTTGTTCCACGTTCGCAAACCGGAAGACGATCTCGTCGGCAGAGGAGACCTTCTCCACATCCCCGCTCACTCCCGTTACGCGAATCGGGGCGTCGCCGTGAACCTTTGTCACCTCGCGCGCCGCCTCCGGTGAAATCACCGTCGTCCACGAGCCGGTGTCCATAATAAAAAGCCGCACCTTCGAGTTGTTCAACGTCACCGGAAAAATCAGGTCATGGCCCTCGCGATACACCTTCGTGTAATCCTTCATCTCCGGCGCAATGTAACGGTCATACGGGCCGTGCGGCGCGGGTTTGCTTGCGTCTGCATTCGCATCCGCGCTCTGCTTCCCTGCCTCGTCTGCCATCTCGCTGTCATCTGTATCATCTGTGGTGTTCAGATTCTGCCCATCGGCGGCCGCTCCCGGCCGCGGCGGCAGCGGACCCAGCGAGAGCTGGCGCATCGGAAAGTCCAGTGTGACCAGGTAGCTGGAGAATACGTCCATTCCGATCAGCCCTTCCACGTCCATGCCCATCTGCTGGTCCACCTGCACCTCGCAGTTTTGGAACTCGAGACCGCCAATCTTGATCGAGTCGGCGTAGGCGATGTAGCCCTTCTTGAATCCCTTGTCGCCAATACCGCCAAGCTCGTCTTCTGCAAAGCTGGTCAATCCCGCGCGCTTGGCCACCGCGCCGCTGACAACAATCCCGCCCGCACCCGTGTCGATCTCCAGCCGCGAACTGCGATTGTTCAGCTTCACATCCAGCCCGAAGGCCTCCACATGCGTTCCGTCGCGCATCAGGTAGACAAAGGGAATCTGTGTGGCAGCGGTCTGCGAGACAAGGTGGCACTGCTTGGCCGGTCCGGCCGCGATCTTCTTCCACCGTTCCAGCGATTGCTTCAACTGGCGCGTCTCATCGGCATCCTCGCCGCGAGGCTCAGCCAGATACGCTTCCAACTCCGTGACGCGTTGCTTCATCGGCAGCGTCATGATCCAGCCAAAGCGAATCTCTGGGTCGTCCGTGTCCAGCTTATGTGCCGATTCGATGTTCGTCCGCGCCGCGGCATACAGTGAGTTGAGCGTGTCGAGCCGCGCAATCAGCAGATAGGTGCGTGGATTGCATGGGTCCAACTTCAATGAAGCGGTCGCCGTTTGCGCCGCTGCCCAGGGCTCGCCCTGGCGGTACTCCACTTCGCCGCGGAGCGTAAGCAGCGCTGCCTGGTTGGCGGCTGCCGTCAGCGCCCCGCTCACAGCCGCAGCCGCATCGTTCACCTTCTGGTCGCGCAGCAATGCATGAACCAGTCCCGCCGTCAGATCGGCGTTTCCGGGGCTGGCCGCAAGCGCCTTCCGGTAAAGATCCTCCGCCTTGGCGTAGTCGGCGGTCGCCAGCGCCTTGTCCGCATCGCTCGGCGGTCCATGGTGCGCAACCTGGCACCCAACCGCATGAGCAGCTTGCGCAGAATAGCCAAACGCCACGCACACCACAACGGCTGCCGCAATACGACAAACTTTCCACACTGACATGCACCGCATAGGATCTCCGATAAATTGATTTCCCCCTAGCTTACCACTCGGGCAAGTAGGACTTACATAGCGAAAGAGCCGTGTTTCGTTCCCATTCCGCATCATGTATTTCACACGAATATACTGAATCCACTACTGAATTAAAGGATCAATCGCAATGAGCCTGGCAGCTGTTTGGTTATGGATGTATCTGGCGTGGGTCGCGCTTGAGATCGCAATCTCCATTGGGATGCGCAGCCGAAGCGATCGAGCCAACGTGCAGGACCGCGGCTCGCAACTTGGCTTGTGGCTGGTCATCGTCCTTTCGTTCACTGCGAGTGGATTCCTGCGGCATCACGATCTGGCTCCCATGCACATGGCCTGGACCTGGCTCACGCCGGTGTGCATTGCCCTCTTCGCTATGGGACTTGTGGTGCGCATCGCCGCCATTCTCACTCTCGGCAAGTGGTTCACCGCAAATGTGGCCACGCAGGCCGGCCAGACCATCCAACGCCGGGGCCTGTACGGCGTGGTGCGCCACCCCTCTTATCTGGGGATGGAGATCCTCTTCTTCGCCATCGGCCTTTTCTCGAACGACTGGCTCTGCCTCGCGCTCTCGTTTGTGCCGCCAACGCTTGCCGTCCTCTATCGCATCCACGTCGAAGAAGCAGCTCTGCTCACCGCGTTCGGTCCCGAGTACGCCGACTACGCGCGCACCACCCGCCGCCTTGTCCCGAAAATCTATTAGCCGTACTGTCCCCGCGCAATCTGCGACATACCCGCGCGGAAGTAGAATCTCTCCATGGCCGCATCTCTCGCCGACTTGAACGCGCGCATCGTCGCCTGCGAACAGTGCCCGAAACTCCGCGCGTACTGCGCTGAGGTGGCGCGTGTCCGCCGCCGCGCCTACGCCGATTGCGAGTACTGGGGCAAGCCCGTGCCCTCCTTCGGCGACGAGCGTGCCCGCGTGCTGGCCTTGGGTCTAGCCCCCGGCGCGCATGGCTCCAACCGAACCGGCAGAATGTTTACCGGCGACGGCTCCGGCGACTTTCTCTTTCCCGTGCTGCACCAGGCCGGCTTTGCCTCGCAGCCAATCGCCGTCTCGCGTAACGACGGCATGAAGCTCACTGGCCTCTGGATCGCCGCGGTCGTGCGTTGCGCCCCGCCCGCCAACAAGCCCACTCCCGAGGAGCTGCGCACGTGTGCCCCCTGGCTCGACGAAGAGACGCGCCTGCTCAAACATCTCCGCGTAGCCGTCTGCCTGGGCCGCATCGCTTTCGATGGCCTGCTCGCCCATGCGCAACGAACCGGACAGCTGCAATCCCGTTCCAAGTTCGTCTTTGCGCATGGAGCGGAATACACACTGCCCGGCGGCCTCATCGTGCTCGCCAGCTATCACCCTTCGCTGCAGAACACCAACACCGGCAAGCTCACCCGCGCAATGTTTCTAGAAGTATTTATGCGCGCAAGAACGCTGGCAAACCTCGACAACCCAACCGCGCCTTCCAATAAGAAGTAAAAATGGAGCAACTATGTTGGACGATCTTGCCGGCAAGATCCTCAAAGACGTGAACCTCGATGAGATTGCCGCGCCGCCTTTGTCGCAGCGGTCGCCCGTCGCTCATTGGCCGCAGCCGGTACTGCTTGAGCGCGCGGCTTATCTGCGCAAGATGGCCCGTTTCGGCGACGGCTCCGCAAGCGAAACCATCAGGGAGTGCGCGCAGCACTCCGTTCAGCTTGTCTTCCACAGCCGCAGCAGCGAAGCTCATCTCGACCAAAGCCTGGCGCACCTAATGGTTGTGCTCTCCGGCGCAGCCACGCTCGTCACCGGCGGCAAAATCGTCCGCCCCCGCACCGGCGCTCAAGGCCAAACCCTCGGCGACGCAATTGAAGGCGGCGGCGAGCAGCAGCTCCGCCCCGGCGACGTGGTCCACATCCCCGCAGCAATCCCGCACCAGTTACTCATAGCCGGCGACAAATCCATCGCGCTTCTGGTCGTCAAAATGTCCGAGGAAAGTTAAAGGCTCGCACCGGCCGATCCAAAGATACAGGCGAGCTGCTTCCGGGGTCCTGACTAGCTGATGATTGGAGCGGGAGACCGGGATCGAACCGGCGACATTCAGCTTGGGAATGTGGCGATCAATTGAAAACAAAGAACATGGCGTTCACCCGATCTCGTTCTGGCGATAGAGCTTCTGGGGATATTTGAAAGCGTTGTTCTACAGAAATCAAATAGAGCAGAAATGGAGCAGACGGCGTTCTGGCTAGGCGGAGCATCATCAGCCCATGCTGCGAGCATGTTTGAAGGCTGTGTCCGATGTGAGGAAAGTTGCGCCATGGCGACTTCGCGGGAATAGGGCAGGTTATGCCTCTCATCCTGCACGGGGCGTAAACTGTCCTTAGCAGATCGAAGGCCGAAAGACATAAATGAGAACCCTGAGGCGCTCCGCTCCCCTCCTTCTTACCATTGCAATGCTTGCGCCCGTGCTATTGCGCACTGCAGCTGCCCAGGAGTCTGAGCAGAAGGCTCAATTCGCCATGGATTCCGACCAGGACGGCATGAGCGATGCGCTGGAGCAGGCTCTCCTGATTCAGTTTGCTCCGGCGTTCATGGTCGACCGGCATGACTGCTCAGGGCTTCCTGCGCAGTTTGAGCCGAATCTGGAGACTCCCACAGTTGAAGCCACAGACGGGACCATCTACGGCCAGGTGTTTCCGGCAAAGTCTTCAGGCGACGGTCTTCCCACTGCGGAGATTCACTTTTATCATCTCTGGGGGCGTGACTGCGGACCTCACGGGCATCATCTCGACACGGAGCACGTTGCTGTGCTGGTCAGCGCATCGGACCGCAATCTCGATTCCGCAAAATGGAAGGCCATCTATTGGTATG
>CAYZVG010000177.1:0-6631 GCA_964481595.1 uncultured Occallatibacter sp.
GGGAAGAGTCGAACTTTGCCGAGGAAGAGATTGTGATGCACGCCAAAGCAGACTGGCTGCCCGCGAACTACAAGAACTGGGACGAACTGCTGACCGCAGCCGTGCGCAAGGGCATGGATGATGGCAAAGCAACCGGCGACGTTTCAAAGTGGACATACGGAAGCTGGCATGTGATCGATCTCGAACATCCGCTGGCGCGGTTTTTGCCGATCGTTGCGGGCATTGCCACGCGCATTGCTGGAACCGGACCGCAACCGCTCAGCGGCGATACCACGACGGTGAAGCAGGTGGGCCGCCACTTCGGTCCCTCGCAGCGCTTCACCATGGATTGGAGCAACGTTGACGGCTCGACCGAGAACATTGTTCTGGGCGAGAGCAGCGACCCGTACAGCGCATACTACCGCGACCAGTGGAACGACTACTATGGCGGCACAACGTTCGCTCTGCCCTTTACACCGGCGGCTGTAGCCGCTCAGACCCGCCACACGCTGCGGCTGGCGCCATGAAGCTACCGGGCCAGACGGCGAGCGAACCGGGGGCTACGCGCACATTCCTGCGGCGGTTCGCCGGTCCTGCGGTGATTCTTGCCGCTGCCGCTGCCGCCACTGCGCCGCAGGCGATTTGGGGCAACTCCTGCGGGCACGACTTCGACTTTCATCTGGTGTCGTGGTTCGACGCGCTCAATGCGTGGCGGCATGGCATCGCCTATCCCCACTGGACACCGAGTGCAAACTACGGAGCGGGCGAACCGCGCTTTGTTTTTTACTCTCCGTTTACGTGGATGCTGGGTGCGGCGCTGGCCAGCGTGATGCCGTGGCAGTTTGTCCCTGTGGCGCTCACGTTTCTGCTGCTTGCCGGCACAGGACTTGCTGCCAGATCGCTTGCGCGTGAAAAGCTGGACAGCTTTGCGGCGACCATCGCCGGATGCGCGGCGCTCTTCTCAGGCTATGCGCTGTTTAACGCCTACGAACGCTCTGCCTTCGCGGAGTTTGCCGGCGGAGTGTGGATTCCGCTGGTGCTGCTCCACGCGCTGCGCATGGGCGATACCGCACCCAAGCAACGCGCGGCCAGTGCTTCGGCGCGCGTTTCTGTCTGGCGTTCCATTGCGCCGCTGGCAGTGGTCATCGCCGGCGCGTGGCTGTCGAATCCCACCGTTGGCGTGATGGCCTGTTATCTGCTGGCCGCGGTTGCGCTGGTGATGATGCTCAATTCGCGCTCACTTGTGCCCGCGTTGCGTGCGGCCGCGGGAGCCGCATTGGGGCTCGGCCTTGCGGCGTTCTATCTAATCCCCGCAACGTGGGAGCAGCGCTGGGTCGACATCAAGCAGGTAACCGAGGACCCCGGACAGACGCTCGAAAACAACTGGCTCTTCGCCGTTCATGCCGATCCATCGCTCGCGCTGCACGACCAGGTTTTGCGCACCGTCTCCTTCATCGCTATTGCCATGATCGCCGTTACGCTGGCTGCGCTTTTGGTGTGCTGGCTGCGCGACCGTTTGCCGGGCGAGCGTGCGTGGTGGATTCCCCTTGCCCTGATTCCCTTCGCCGTTCTGCTCTTGCAGTTTCCGTTGTCGCAGCCCATCTGGAACCTGCTGCCCGAGCTGCGCTTTCTGCAATTCCCATGGCGCTGGCTGCTGGTTCTGGAGTCTCCGCTAGCTGTTTTCGTAGCTGCGGCGGTCGTCCCTCGCAACCCCGCACAGCTTGCACGGCGGGTTGCTGTTGGTGCGGCCGCAGCGGCGGTCTTCGTCGCCCTCACTGCCTGGGCAACCACCTCTCTCTACCAGCCTTGCGACGACGAAGATGCCGTAGCCGGAATGTTGAACGCGTATCGAGCTGGGCAAGGCTTTGCCGGCACATACGAGTACGAACCGATTGGATCGGACATCTCTCTGATTGCAATGAATCTGCCCGAGGCGTGTCTGGTCAGCGACCCCGCCGTTGCGCTGGGAAAGCCGGACAGCGATGGCAACCTGACGTGGAGCGCAGGCCAGAGCACATGCTTGGCGACCTTCGCAGTTGCTCCCGGCAGCAGGCCGGAGCATCTGCGCATCCACGCCGCTCCGGCGCACGCGGGATACCTCGTCCTGCGCCTGCGCAGCTACCCCGCATGGCAGGTGCGCGTCGATGGCCGCGCCGCCAGTTCCCTCACCCCGCGCGCGGATGGGCTGATCGCCGTGCCAGTTCCCGCAGGCCCGGTCGACGTGACCGCGGACTGGACTACGACCGAAGACGTCGTCGTGTCTCGATGGGTAAGCGGGCTGAGTGTGTTTGCGCTCACAGGCGTATGTTTGCTGGGGCTGCGCCGCAGCCGAACTCGGTTATCATGAGTGGGATGACCGCAGATGTGAAGAGTCTGTTAAAGGAAGGCGCCGAGCTGGCCGATCGGGCGCTCGAAGAGCTGATTCCCAGCGTAGAAACGGTGCCTGCTTCGATTCATGGAGCCATGCGCCACTCTGTTTTTGCGGGCGGCAAGCGGCTGCGGCCGGTCTTGAACATGCAAGCCGGAATCGCCATTGCCGGCAGCCTGCCCAAGGGGATCGAGCGCCTGGGCGCGGCTCTGGAGATGCTGCACACTTACTCGCTCATCCACGACGATTTGCCCGCGCTGGACAACGACGATCTGCGCCGCGGCAAGCCCACCTGCCACGTGGCGTTTGGAGAGGCGATTGCGATCCTGGCCGGCGATGCCCTGCAAACGCGCGCCTTCGAGGTGCTGGCCGGGCTGGATTCTCCGCCGGCGGCAACCGTGCAGATTATTGCGCTCATCGCCAACGCGGTGGGCACTGTTGACGGCATGATCGGCGGCCAGGTGCTCGACATTGAGAGCGAACACCTGAAGCCCACGCCGGAGCTTGTCCAGGCCATCCATCGCGCCAAAACCGGCGCGCTGATTCGCGTGAGCGTGGTGACCGGCGGAGTTTATGCGGGAGCAGACATCGACGACGTGGCTCGCCTCACGCTCTTCGGCTGCAAGGCCGGCCTGGCCTTCCAGATTGTGGACGACGTGCTCGACATGACCATGGACTCGGCGCAGCTGGGCAAGACGGCCGGCAAGGACGTGGCCACGGAAAAGGCGACATGGCCCGCGGTCTTCGGCATCGATCAAAGCCGCCGCGACGCCGCGCGCCTCATCGACGAGGCCTTTGCCGAGCTGGCCCCCTACGGCAGCCGTGCCGATGGACTGAAGGCCGTGGCGCGCTACCTGGTTGAGCGGCAAAATTAGCCAATGATCTCGAAAGCGGAAATCCTCGCCGCACTGCGCGACTGCTTCGATCCTGAAGTGAAGCTGAATATCGTCGATCTGGGTTTGGTTTACGCCGTTGAAACCGGCCCTGACCCGGATTCGACGCCGGCCTGGCCGCGCCAGTGGGTAAAGGTGACCATGACCTTCACCTCGCAGTCGGCGGCAGATGCTCCGGCAGGCGCGCAAATGCGGGAGCAGGTGCGCAACCGGCTTGCAGGTATCTCTGAATTAGGCAATGTGGACGTGAAGCTGGTGTGGGAGCCAAAGTGGACGGCGCACCGCATTAGCGAAGCCGGACGCCGCCAGCTTGGGATCTAGTGTGCTGTCACAGAGGTTCCTATCAAAACAACTGCTGTCAACCTGAGAGAAATGGGCCCCAAACGCTTTTCAGTTTGGGGGTGGTGAGTCGAAGGATCTGCGGGTGTTCTTCAACAGACTTCGGAGACACCGCCCTAGAAGTTTCGGAACCTGAAGATCAGTGACCGATCATGCGGCCCAGCTTCTCCCGCTGTTCCGAGAACTCTTCCACCGTTTCCTCCACCTGCGTCAGCACGCGCTGAATGTCGGTGATGTACTCGGGAAGCGATGCCCACCATTTTTTCAGCATCTCCTGCTGATCGAGCAGAGCCATTGTTGTGCCCGCTGCTGCCGCCAGCACGCCGGCGCGGCGGTTGCCCATCACCAGCAGCGCTCCGCCTGTAACCAGCGTGGCTGCCGAGGCAATCTGGAGCCAATTGACCTCGCTCGATTCAGTAGCCTGAGGAGGATTCGGTTTGGCGTCAAAATTCATGGGAAGTTTTGAGAGTGGCAATACCACCATCGTTTCTCCTTCGTTGCCCTATTGCCGCTAACAGCAAAGGCGCTGTGTGTTGAATAGTAAGCTTCAGAATCAACAAAACCCAGATAAAGTTGTTTTCTGCTCGCGGCGCTGCTTGCTCCAATCGCGCGCGGCTTACGCAGCTTAATCCAGATCGAAATCGCGCAGCGGCTTGCCCTCGGGAGCGTCCTTCGCCTTGCGCAGTGCTTCGGCAAACTTCTTTTCCATCAGGTCGGCCTTGTTTTTCTCCGCGTCAACTGACTGGCGGAAGATCGATTCCTTGCGCTCATCCTGTTCCCGCATGGCCTTGGCTGCGGTCTCAAGATCTTCAAACATTCGTTTGCGAGGAGCAGGTGTATGACTCACCACCAAACCGGTGCCGGCGTCCACCCTCAAGACTGCTCCACAATCGGGGCAGGCTACTTCGAATATCTTTTCCTTCGACTTCGCCATTTCAATCCAGAATTCTATGCGCTTCTCGGATGATTTTACAGATGCCGCCGAAGGAATGCGCGGCTTTAACTCTTATCTCACACGGAATGGAATACAACGAGTAAAAATGCGGGGATGGAGCTGTTGGCCCGCACAAAAAACCAACGAACCTGGCGATCGGCCCCGGTCAGTGAATCGATACGTGCAGGCCAAACTGCTCTTCGTCGGCGGTCGCCCGCTCCCATGACCTTACGTAGTGCAGCAAAACCACGCCCTCGCCCGCCGCAACTGCCTGGAACCGGAAGACCTGGAGGATAGGCCGGCCCACACCGGGCTGCCGTGCCTGGGTTTGCGACGCGCCTATCGGCTTCATCAGCGGAGTGGACTTGGGATGAACGTACCACTGGTAGCCGGTGGTGGGATTCGACTTGAGATGAACTTCAAGAATGTCGCCGGCCTTGAGCCGGACCGATCCGCCCTTGTCCGCGTCGGTGGCCACAAGCGTAGCTGCGAAAGCGCTCGGTGGCCGGACTGCCGAAGTAATGGCGAGCACGCCGAGCGTTACAAATAAAACTGTCGCGAGGCGAAGTTGCAGTCTCGACCGTGCGAGCCGCATGAGGCATTCCTTTCGCACCGCCGGCAGCGCCCCGGCCGTGTCACCAAGAAGATAGCTCCAACCGCGCCGCCCCGCAACGTTACGGCAGAATGGACGGCGCGCCCGGATCCGCAGCTTCTCGATTCGCCGACCCTCGCACGCCCGCTTGACACGCGCCAGCCGCGACGCTAAAGATGAAGGCGCTGGATTTTCAACAATTCGCTGGACTCGATGCGGAGCGCCAGCCCTTTCAGATGCGGCATTACCCATCCTCACTCATAGGATTAGCCCGATGAAGCAACTCGCCAAATACTCTTCCGCCTTTCTAGCCTCGGTTTCAGTTCTGTGCTCGTTTGTCTCCATCAGCGCCTGCAGAGCGGCACAGACTCCCCTGGGCCAGCCCACGCAGATTGAGTCGACACCGATCAGAGTCGACAAGCTCGATCCCGCATTCGACAAGATCGTACCGGCCGACGCCATGCTTGAGCGTGTTGCCAGCGGCTTCCGTTGGGTCGAGGGGCCGGTGTGGGCGCAGAACAAGTTGTTCTTCGCCGAGATTCCCAGCAACAGCATTCGCACCTGGTCGACCGACAAGGGCGTGGAGATCTTTCTGCAGCCCAGCGGCTACCAGGGCACTGCGCCCTATGGCGGCCGCGAACCGGGATCGAATGGAATGACGCTGGATACGCGGGGACGCCTGACCATGGCCGGCCATGCGCGGCGCGACATTTACCGGCTTGAATCTCTCGATCCCAAAGCACAGATCACGATTCTCGCCGACACTTACCAGGGCAAGCTGCTGAACAGCCCGAACGATCTGGTGTACAAGTCCGACGGCTCGCTCTACTTCACCGATCCGCCGTATGGTCTGCGTACGCAGGGCGACAACGATCCTGAAAAGCAGCTCAGCGTCAACGGCGTTTACCGCATTCCTCATGCGCTCACGCAAAAGCCCGGTGCAGAACCGGCGCGCGACCAGTTGCAGTTGCTGGTCAGCGATCTGCCGCGGCCCAACGGAATCGCGTTCTCGCCCGACGAGAAATATCTCTATGTAGACAGCACAGCGCCAAAGAGAATCTGGATGCGCTACACGGTGAAAGCCGACGGCACGCTCGACGAACCCAAGTTGTTCTACGACGCAAGCAGCGATCGGCGTCCCGGCAATCCCGATGGAATGAAGGTCGACGTGGAAGGCAACATCTACAGCGCCGGCCCGGGCGGAGTGATCATCCTCTCGCCTGAAGGCAAGCTGCTGGGAACCATCCTGATGCCGAACGGGGTTTCGAATGTGGCGTGGGCCGGTGCTGATCGCAAGACGCTTTACATCACCGCAACCAACTCCGTGTATCGCGTCCACCTGAACATTGCCGGAGCGCCGCTTGTGAAGGGCAAATAGGCAGCGGCAACGCGCCCATCGGATTACAGGCTTAGTTAGCGCGCGTCCCAGAGGTTCACATCAAAACAACGGCTGTCATCCTGAGCGAACGGGGCCCCAAACGTCTTTCAGTTTGGGGGTGGTGAGTCGAAGGATCTGCGGTTGTTCT
>CAYZVG010000178.1:0-6578 GCA_964481595.1 uncultured Occallatibacter sp.
GACGCGGAACTTGCGGCGAGCGGGCTGGACCCTTCGGAGTGGACTGGATTCGCCTTCCGCGAGGGCACCGGCTGCATGGAGTGCGGCGGAACGGGCTACCGCGGACGAACGGCGATCCACGAACTGCTGGATTTGACTGACCCGATCCGGGAGCTGATTCTGGAGAAGAAGCCGACATCGGAAGTGCGCAAGCTAGCCAAGAAGGAAGGTATGAACTTTTTGCGCGAGTCGGCTCTGGAGCGCGTGCGGCGTGGACTGACGACGGTGAAAGAGATCAACAAGGTTACGTTCATCGAGGCATCGCGATAGTGAAATCGATTTTGAACAAGGCCACAAGTACAGCGAAGACCGGACCCGCGGGCGGGCGTCCGCCGGCAGCCGTGGAGCTGACAGTAGAGGGTGCGATTGCTGCAGCGCTGCCGTTGTCTGGCCGTGAACCGCTGTACGCATTTGCGCAATTGCCGGCGGGAGCGCTTGCGCCCGGCGTTTCCGAGCCGAACATTCGCTCAGTGGATGCGGTGGTGGGCGCAATCAAGAGTGTGCTGGACCGCGTTCAGCCGCGCAGCCGTTTCGTTACGCTGGTTTTGCCCGATCCCTCGGTGAGGATCTTTATTCTCGACTTCGATTCCCTGCCATCAAAGGCCGCCGAAGCGATTGCCGTGATGAGGCTGCGTATGCGCAAGATGGTTCCCTTCGACGTGGAGAACGCCGCAATCAGCTACCAGGTGCTGGCGCAGAACGGGGGGACACTGAAGGTTCTGACGGCGATATTGCCGGGGCAGATGCTGGCGGAATATGAGTTGGCGGTGCGCGCAGCCGGATACGAGCCGGGCGCGGTTTTGCCCTCGAGCCTGGCGGCGCTGGAGACGATTGACTCAATGGAGTCAGTGCTGACGGCGAGCCTTGACCCTTCGACGCTGACTACCTCAATCACCAACGGCAGCGACCTGCTGCTGCACCGCACGCTGGATCTGCCGCAGGAGCCGGAGTTGTGGCTTGCCGAGATTCAACGCGGAATCGCAGTGGCGGCAGCGTTTTTTGAAGATACCCTGCACGCTCCGGCGCGCGAGATTCGCTACACGGGCAGCTACGATGCGGGCGAGTTTGCCGAATGGATAGGGGATATGGACCTGAACGTTGTGGAACTGGCTCCCCGGCCTGAGACGGGCGCAATGACCGCACTGGGCCACGCAAGCATTGCCGGAACAGCCGGCGCACTCGTGGGGGCCAACTAAACCATGCGCGTTACGCTCAATCTTGCGACGAGGCCGTTTGCCGATCTGGGACCGGCAATCAAGCGGCTGCGCATTGGCATGGGGATACTGGCGGCACTGGCGATTGCTCTGCTGCTGGGACTGCGTGCCCTGCACCAGAAGGCCGAGGAAGCGCGCGCACGCGACCACTCACTGGACGCACAGATTGCACAGGTGACCGCGGAACGCGCGAACTACCAGGCGATGATGCGGCGGCCGGAGAACGCGCAATTGCTGACCCAGGCCGAGGCGCTGAACAAGCTGTTCGACGACAAGGCTTTCTCATGGACGCTGGCGATGGAGAACCTGGAGACAGTACTGCCGAGCGGGGTACAGGTCTCCACGCTGCAGCCAATTCGCGATAAGGAAGGCGTGATTACGCTGCAACTGCGCGTGATTGGTCCCCATGACCGCTCTGTTGAGCTGGTGCGGAACCTGGAACACTCGCGACGCTTTCTCGCTCCACGCATTGTGGGCGAAAACTCTGAGGCAGCGGAGAGCACCAACCAGCGTCTGGTTCCGGTGAGCGCGACGAACCGCTTTACCTTCGATTTGCTTGCAGAATATAACCCGCCCACGCCAGAGGAAACGCGGCGAGCGGGGAAGAAAACGGCGGCCGGTTCGACAGAGAGATTTGCCGCGCAAACTGAGAACCAGAGAACAGCAGGACCGATGACGGAAAGACCGGGGGCGCAGATTCACAGGCCGCCTTACACCGGACCTGCATTGCAGCGGATGACACCCTATGGCGCGCCGGCCACTGGAAGCGGAGGTTCGCGATGAGCGACGAAGTTCCCTCTGTTTGGCGCGAACGGCTGCGCTCGCCGCTGACCTGGCACTATGCGGGATTCGCAGTACTGCTGCTGGTGGTGATTGGCCTGGGGATTCGCGTGGGCCTGGATTGGAAGGCGACCAACGGGCACTCGAACGACGTGCTGGCCAGCAAGGTGGTTGAGCTGAAGGCGATGGAGTTGCAGACCGCTCCACTGCGCGGGCTGGATGCGCGCGTGGAAGATACGCGCAAGGCAATGCGGGCCTTTTATGACAAGCGAATTCCGCCCGACTACTCCACGATTTCAGGGCGCATTTCAGAGCTGGGAGTTGCTTCAGGCGTGCGGCTTACGCGTGTGCAATACACGCAGGGCAAAGCCGGTCCGGATCTGACCGAAATCACGCTGGAAGCGGGACTGAGCGGCGACTACACGCAGATTATGCGCTTCATCAACAGCCTTGAGCGCGACCAGACTTTCTTTCTTATCCGGTCAATGGCGCTGGCGGGCCAGCAGGGCGGACAGGTGAATCTCCGCTTGCAGGTTTCAACATGGCTGCGGCACGCGGACGCGGAGGCAAGCGGATTGCCCACGGCCGGACAGGCGGGCACGGCGGCGGCGGACGGCACAGGTCAAGCTGGCGCTGGTTTGGGCGGAGCTACTTCCGGCGGAAGAGGGGGCGAGTAGCCATGGCGATGCCGCTGGGAACCGAGAATAAGCGCCAGGTTGCGCTGGTGATCGTGCTGTTTGCCTTCATCTTTGTGTATGGCGGGCTACAACTCTACAAGGCTTTGAGCGGGCCGGCCACGCCAACCAGGACGGTAACTCTGGTGGCGACGCCAGCGCCGACTGGAGCCACGCAAGGAAGCAGTGCGCAGGACGGCCCCGAAGCTGTGAAGCTGACCAATGCCGGAATTGACCCGGCGCTGCACTTTGAAAAGCTGGCCCAGAGCGAAGATGTACAGTACGCGGGGAGCGGGCGCAATATCTTCTCCGCCGATTCAGTGCCGGTAAAGATTGAACAGCCACTCAAGCCGGCCCGCCCGACGGGGCCGGTGGCTCCGCCGCTGCCCACGGTGGCGGCTGCACCGCACCCTCCGGCGATTGATCTGAAGTATTTTGGCTACACGCAAGGGCCGGACAAAGCGCTGCGTGCGTTCTTCACGCATGGCGACGACATATTTATGGCCAAGGTTGGCGAGATTGTGGAACACCGCTACAAGGTGGGCACCATCAATGCGAACAACGTGCAAGTAACCGACATGTCGTACAACAACACGCAGACACTGCCGCTGACGGCCTTTTGAGCTGCCCGCGATGAATAGCGCACATCCAATTCGCCGGCAAAAGCACTCAGAAGAAGGCTACATCCTGATCTGGGTGATCTTTCTGCTGGCGGTGTTTGCGCTATGGCTGGCGGTGGCGATTCCCAACACGACCAAGGAGATCCAGAGGGACCGCGAACTGGAGACCATGGAACGGGGCAAGCAGTATATCCGCGCTATCCAGCTCTACTACCGCAAGTTTCATGCGTATCCGCCGAATGTGGACGCGCTGACGAACACCAACCAGGTGAGGTTCCTGCGCAAGAAGTACATCGATCCCACGACGGGAAAAGACGATTGGAAGCCGATTCTGTTTGGGCAGGCGAAGACACAGACACTGGGCTTCTTTGGGCAACCGCTTGCCGGTGCCTCGTCGGCAGGCGGGACAGTGCTGGCCCCAACTGGACCGAGCGGGGGCACATTGCTTGGGACAGGTACAGGGGGAACGAGTTCGACAGGCGGGACGAGCACGACAGACAGTACAAACACCACGGACGGGTCGGGAGGTTCTTCCGGCAGCGGGCAAGTAACGGGTGGCACCGTGGCCGGCAGCACCGCGGGTTCGGGGACTGGATCAGGGTCGGGATCGAGCAGCGGGACGGGAACGGGATCGAGCGGACAGACCTTTGGAGGGGCGGGGATCGTCGGCTTTTCGCCTGCCAGCACGAGGGCGTCGATTCTTATCTACAAGAAGAAGAGCCACTACAACGAATGGGAGTTTGTGTACGATCCGCTGACTGAGATGAAGACGATCTCAGGGAATACGGGGCAGGTGGGCCAGCCGGCCAGCAGCACCTCAACCCCGGTTGGAGGCTCGGCTGGGGGCTCGAACAGCGGCACAAGCGGCGGTGGGTCAAACTCGACAAATACGAGCGGGAACCCGCAACAGTAGAGCTGGACGCGAAAAGGCCCATCCCTGAGGGGATGGGCCTTTTGCGTGAGAGAACCAAGCCGGGACTGTGCCGTTTTAGACGCTGAAGGAAGAACCGCAGCCGCAGGTCGATTTGACCTGAGGGTTATCGAATTTGAATCCAGCTGCTTCGAGCGTCTCGACGTAGTCCACCGTGCAACCATTCAGATACATCAAGGATGTAGCGTCGACAAATACCTTCAAGTCTTCAAAATTGAAGACCTTATCCATCATTCCACTTTGATTTTCAAAGGCCATGGAGTACTGGAACCCGGAACAGCCGCCACCGACAACGCCGATGCGCAGTCCGGCTGGAAGCGGATCCTGTGTGGCCATAATTTCGCGCACCTTGGCGATGGCTTGCGGGGTGAGCAGGAGCGGTGCTTTCTTGACGGATTCCTCAGTGGGCGCGGCGGTTACAGTGGACATTCATTCTCCCAAGACTGTCGGATGCTTGCCGTTGTACAACCACTTTACCTCGCGGCAAGTCTGGATACAAGCCAATTCGCACTGGCCTGCCCCCCCGGACAGTTACCGGGTTAGATGCCAGGAATGCCGGGCGGGTCGCAGGAAGTGCGCGAAGCCGGGCTGGGTTTGGCCGGGCAGGCACCGGTTCAGTCGATGGTCCATGCTGAAAAATTAATGGATACAGCGGCAGTGATTCGGAGCTATGATGGTCAACCGAGTGGCCCCTCTACCCACGAGGCCGCGATTCCGGATGTCACGGGCTCGCCGGTATCTGGGACCTGGAAGTTTTGGGGAGGTGGATGATGGCGTTAGTACCGGTTATGTGGTCGCTGTGGGGCGGACTTGTCGCCCTGATGATCCTGCTCCATGTTTACCGTTCGAGTCTTGAGAAGAACGAAGACGACCAGCTCTTTCTCGACGACTCATTCCAGCACGAACAAGCGGAACAGACGGCGATTGTGGCGCGGGTGCAAAAGGTCGAACCGGCGCTGCGGTTAGCCAAGTGGCTGGTGGTCACCATGACGGTTGTGGTCATCGTCTACTACATCCGCGACATTCTGGTGCACCTGAACGTAATTTAGTAAGCGCACACCGCTGGCCGGGAATTTGTGGCCGGCTTGAAACGCACCACGCGGCGGCAACGGGCCGCCGCGCGGGCTGGTGTGTAGCACTAGAATTGATGAACGATATCGAGAACGTAATAGGCAACGACGGCCAGGGTGGTTAAAGCGACAAGAACCATGGCGCCGCGCTGAATGGGCTCGATCTTGTGAACCTTGGCAACAATGGCGGATTGCGCCGACTTTTCATTCTCGAACGACTCGCCGAGAAAGAGCTGGCTCTCTTCATCGCGGGCCATCCGCGAAGCATAGAGTTTGATCGCGATAAATAAAAGAATGGATATAGCCCAGACACTCAGGACGACCGGTGCGTGTCCCATCTTGATTCCTCCACTTTCAAACAGAGATGTGGTCCCAGATGCCCGCGCGCCGTTGCGGAACTGCGGTTATGCAAGTAGAGGGGCCCTTTGGAGTTTTATGCTAGTAATGCGATGCGGCGCATGGTCGTGACCCGAGTCACTATGTCAGGGAGAAACTTCCCGAAATTGCCACAACGTGGAACAAATCGGGAAAAGGGGCGGTTTGTGCGGATGGGATGGATGGGCTCTTGAATTCTACGGATCGGTTCGTGGAACGGCCAGGGTAGTCCGCCAGAAATCCTGAACGTTATCCGGCTTGCAGCGGGAACGAAAACAGCAGGGGCTTCACAGGCTGCGGAAAAACTCATGATTCTCTTTTCAAAGTAATGGCTGTCATCGCTGAGCGAACGGCGCCCCATGCGTGTCTTTGATCCCTGATCTCTGTTCCCTGTTTTTCAGTTTGGGGGTGGTGGGTCGAACCATCTGCGGCTGTTCTTCAACGAACCTTGGGCGTCACCCCAGTAAACGCCGTCCTGCATCATCTTTTCAAGCGGCACGTTTATCCTGAACGTGCAGTCGAGGTCGCCCGTGGAACCGCAATCGCCATCCATCGTCCCCCCGCGCAAGTCCAGGGAGCACTCCGCCACCCTCGGCTTTGTCATGGGCATCGTCATGATCCCCGTGCTGCTCCTCGGCGGCTGCCTGGCCTTTCCCTACATCTTCATATTGGGATGGCTGCGCAAGCGCCGCGAGCAGGCCTTCCGCGCCCTCATGCGCTCGCAAGGCCGCATGGTTCCCTGGGCAAAGTTTCTCCGCTCCATGCGCACCGACGGTGGAACCTGCATCGAGGAGCGCTTCTCCCCCAAAGGCCCCGTCCGTTTCTGGTGGACCCCCGAGAATGTCTTCGCCGAGTCGCCTCACGACATCATCGAC
>CAYZVG010000179.1:0-6573 GCA_964481595.1 uncultured Occallatibacter sp.
TTGGCGCGAACAAATCCTAGATCGAGCATTCTTCTACCAGTTTAATCGACGGCAGACAGGGGAGGGACGCTTTGAGCGAGACCTACTTTGCCAAGGTCTCCTTTTCGGCTTCTGCTGTTTTGTTGACCTGCATCTGCTCCTTCCAGCCGGGCAGGGTTTGGTCGCCGGTGATGAGCCGCGCACTGCGGGTAAATGTTACGTAGTTCCAGATCCATGCGGCAAAGACGGAGAGACGGTTGCGGAAACCGATGAGAAAGAAGATGTGAATTGTGAGCCAGGTGAGCCACGCGGGGAACCCGCTGATGTGCGCCTTGAAGGGCCATTCCACTTTGGCCACGGCAGCCATGCGCCCGATGGTCGCCATATCTCCCTTATCGAAGTAGCGGAAGGCTGGCCGAGGTGCGCCCTTCAGGTCAGCGGAAATCATCTTCGCTACGTGGTCGCCCATCTGCATGGCCGGCTGGGCCACGCCGGGAACCTGGTTTCCATCCTGCTCAAAATGCGCCAGATCGCCGAGCACAAATACCTCGGGCAAGCTGGGCGGGTTGAGCCGGTCGTTCACCATCACGCAGCCGCGCCGGTCGAAAGTCACTGCGGGGGTCACGGCGGGCGGCGCACCCAGCATCTTTCCCAGAGGCGAGGCCTGAACACCCGCGGCCCACAGAGTAACCGCAGACTCGATGCGCGTCCTGACCTTTGCATCGCCTCCGCTTGGCGCAGCTTCAACCCATCCCGGCCCAATGCCCGTAACCTGCGTTTGCGTCTGCACCTCCACGCCCAGCGCGCGCAACGCATCTTCCGCCTTGGCGGAGAGGTCGGGCGGGTACGCCGCAAGCACGCGAGGCGAGTCCTCCAGCAGCAGTACGCGCGATTTGGTGGGATCAATGTGGCGAAAATCGTGGCGCATGTAAAGCTGCGCAATGTCGCAGATTGCGCCGGCAAGCTCAACGCCGGTAGGCCCTCCGCCCACCACGACAAAATTCAGCGGAGGATGCCAGCCGTGCTCCAGCATGTGCCGCTCGGCCAGTTCAAAGGCAAGCAAGACGCGGCGTCGAATCTCAATGGCGTCTTCAATGGTCTTGAGTCCCGGCGCGAGCGGGGCCCACTCGGGATGGCTGAAATAAGAATGCGAGGCTCCGGTGGCCAGCACCAGGTAGTCGTAAGCAATGCGTGTACCGCTGGCGAGCGAGACCTGTCGCGCACCTGTATCGATGCC
Organism: uncultured Occallatibacter sp.; assembly: GCA_964481595.1. Taxonomy (GTDB): domain Bacteria; phylum Acidobacteriota; class Terriglobia; order Terriglobales; family Acidobacteriaceae; genus Telmatobacter. The sequence goes on from CAYZVG010000179.1 coordinate 1,217, forward strand.
CACCACTTCGTCCATCAGCACTTCGGCATTGGATTGATGGCGAAGGATGGTCCGGATGGGCTGCGCGATATCCGCCGGTGAAAGCACGGCCAGCGCAACCTGATAGAGCAGCGGCTGAAATGTGTGATGATTGCGGCGGTCAACCAGCGTGACATCCACCGGCAGATCGGCCAATCCCCTGGCGGCGTTGAGTCCCGCAAAGCCTCCGCCCACCACCACCACGCGCGGCTGCTGCGCTGACGCATTGCTGCCGGGTGCTGTGCCGGCTTCAGTCTGGTCTTCGAGTTCGCTCATGCCGAGCCCCTTTCAACCAGGATTTTGCTTTCACCCCGTCATAGTTAGAGATGCAGCAGTGCGCCCTGAAGACACAGCGATTGCAGCGAATTGACGCGATCGCTTGTGTCTTCTCCCTCATGTTGTAGCATCCAGCTATGAATTCGGGCGCGACAATCGCCGGAGCATCCTGGATCTGGTGGGTGGGATTTCACGCCGTGGTGGCGCTGCTTCTGCTGGCTGACTGGCTGCTGCCCGGCTACCGGCGCGACAGCCGCCACGCGCAGACCTTCGCATGGCTGGGCACTGCGGGCATGGTGTTGGCGGCGGCTGGCTTTGCCGCGTGGATTGGAGCTGCGCAGGGACGGCAGGCAGCGCTTGAGTTTGCCGCCGGATACACCATCGAGGTATCGCTCAGCATCGATAATCTGTTCGTGTTCATGGTGCTGTTTCAGGGCTTTCGCATTGGGCCGCGGCAGCAGCACAGCGTATTGCTGTGGGGCGTGCTGGGTGCGGTGGTCATGCGCGGCCTGTTTATTGCCGCCGGCGTGACTCTGCTGGCACGCTTCAACTGGGTGACGTGGATTTTTGGGATTTTTCTGCTGTACGCGGCATGGCATCTGCTACGAGGAGGCTCGGCAAAGGCCGCGATTCCCCAGTGGATTCGCCGCATGCAGCCCGCCAAGGGTTCGCTGCTGCCGGTGATTCTGGCAGTGGAGTTTACCGACGTGCTGTTCGCCACCGACTCGATTCCCGCCGTGCTGGCGGTCTCGCATAATCCGTTCGTTGTTTACACATCGAACATTGCCGCGGTGCTGGGGCTGCGCTCGCTTTACTTTGCTATTTCGGGGCTGCTTGAGCGCTTCCGTTATCTGCACTACGGACTGGCGGCGCTGCTGGCCTTTGTGGCGCTCAAGATGCTAGCAGCGCGCTGGATCGACGTGCCAGTGACTATCTCGCTGGTTGCGATGGGGGCGATTCTGGCAGTGTGCGCGCTGGCGTCGGTAATGGCTGGGAGAAATGCACAATGAGCCGTTTGCAGTTCGCCGCAGCCTGATTGAATGATTCAGGCTGCGGCGAACTGCAAACGGGTCACTGTCGAGCGAAAGTTGTTATTAGGCGTAGGCCAGGTTGATGTTCTCGATGGCTTCGTCCACTTCTTCGCGGCTCTTGTAGCCCACCGTCACGCAATCCACTCCCGCATTCCGGAATGCGAATTTCATGGCCGCCTTGCGGTCATCGCGGTTGGTAAACTGGCCAGCGCCCACCAGCTTCATGCTGATGACGCCTTTGCCTGCCTTCTTGGCTGCTTGAACGTGTTGCACCACTTCGGTCACGTCTCCGCGTCCCCACGTATTGGGGCTTGCGGCATCCATCACAGCGCCGTTGTGGTTCATGCGGATCATGCCGATCTGGGTCCAGTTGTCGTCGGAAACCCGGCGCAGCGCCGGCAATCCGTGCACCGACACTCCGTGCGTGCGCACATTCTTCTTGTGCTCGTTCTCCAGAACGACGTCTGCCATTTGGTCGTTTCCGACGGCCAGTTTGGAGAGGTCTGTATGTGCAGGAGCAGGATGTCGAAGTATTGTGCCTGCGAAATGCTGAGTAGATGGTCGATCTGGGCCTGTGGTTCCTGGCCGTTGTCGGTGGTCACCTTGGTCATTACCTGGTAGCTTTCGCGGGGAAGGCCCTTGAGCGCGATGCCCAGCATCTCGTGCATGCCAGGATACGACTCGGCGCACTCAAAGAATCGAATGCCTCTGTCATAGGCATAACGCACCAGGCTGTTAAAGCCGTCCTGGCCAAGCGAGCGCTGCACACGGCCGTTGTTGGTCCCCGTACCGAAGGCCAGTCGTGTGACCTTCATGCCTGAACGTCCGAGCGTAACTACTTCTGTTGCCTTGCTGACTGGTTCTGCAGTGAGAGGCAAAGCGCCCGCGCCGGCGAGCGTGCTTGCCGCAAGTGAAGTCTTGAGAAAGTTTCGTCTGGAAACAGAATTCATCGGGTACCTCAATAATTCAGTGGGGTCGGTCAACGCTCAGACCAATTGGAGGAAGGTTACCACAAATGAGGTTACTGCGGCACTGATGTTGTGTTTCCACCCAGGGCAAACACATTTGGATTCCGAGTTAAGATGAACAGCTGCTTTGAAGGGCACGGATTTATCCGTGCCGCAAAAAATCCGCAAAATTGGCGGGCTTGAGCCCCTGAGGGACGGTTCTGCTGCCTTCAAAAAAACATCCCTCAGGTGCTAAAGCACATTTCATTCCTGGCCACTTTCTTCGGCACGGATAAATCCGTGCCCTTGCAAAACAATTCCTCTCCGCTGCTTCAAATGCATTTGCCCTGTGATTCCCCGTCGCCACCCCCTGCGGTGGTAGCCTCAATATCTTATGGTGAATGGCGGGCAAGTCGATTTTGTTGTGATGGGTGCGGGAGTCGCCGGGCTTCGCGCAGCGGTTGAATTGGCGCGGCACGGCGAGGTCTTCGTAGTTACCAAGGAATCGCTTTCGGAATCGAATACTCACTACGCGCAAGGGGGCATTGCCGTCGCTATGGAGGGCGACGAGGATATTGCCCTGCACCTGGAAGATACGGTGAATGCCGGCGATGGGCTGGTTTACCGGCCGGCTGCCGAAGCGCTGGTGACCGAAGGCCCGGTCCGTGTGGCCGAGTTGATTGAGTGGGGCGCAAACTTCGACCGCGAAGGGAACACGCCGGTTGGCGACTTTCTGCGCACCCGCGAGGGCGCGCATTCTTTGCCGCGCATTCTGCACGCAAGCGGAGACGCAACGGGCGCGGAGATCAGCCGGTCGCTGACCGCGTTTGCGCGCGTACACAAACGCATTCGCTTTGCCGAGTGGACCATGGTGGCCGGACTCGTTGTCGCGGATGGCCGCGTGGTTGGCGTCGATCTGGTTCCCGCCAGCGCCGATGCGTTGGAGACCGCGCCAAAACGCGTTGCCGCGCGCGCGGTGCTGGTGGCGGCAGGCGGAGCGGGCCAGGTCTACTCCGACACCACGAACCCCGCGGTCGCGACTGGCGACGGCATTGCCCTTGCCGCCGAGGCAGGCGCGGAACTCGCCGACATGGAGTTCTACCAGTTCCATCCTACGGCGTTTTCGCTCCCCGGCGCTCCACGCTTTCTGCTCTCTGAGGCGCTGCGCGGCGAGGGTGCGCAGCTCATCAACGATCGCGGCGAGCGCTTTATGGAGCGCTATCACATGCTGCTTGAACTGGCTCCGCGCGATGTGGTGGCCCGCGCCATTGCGCGCGAGGGGATGGGCGAACAGGGAAGCGCGCGTCCTGTGTTTCTGGATATGCGCGCCGTTCGGAACATCGACATTCACGCACGCTTTCCGGGGATCAGCGCGTTTCTTGCGGGCTACGGGCTCGATCTGGCGCGCGACCTCATTCCAATTCGCCCGGCGGCTCACTATCTGATGGGGGGCATCCGCACCGACCTTGGCGGCCGCACCAGCCTTGGCGGACTTTATGCCGCTGGCGAGTGCGCCTGCACGGGCGTGCATGGGGCCAACCGTCTGGCTTCGAATTCATTGCTTGAGGGGTTGGTGTTTGGCGCGCGCGCAGCGCACTCCATGCTTGCCGATGGACGGCCGCTAGAAAACATCGACGCTGCCGCCGAAATGCCTGCGGCAAACTCCTCCGCACTGACTGCGAGCCAGCAGGTCGCGGTTGAAGACGCCATCGGCAAGCTGCAGGCGGCGATGTGGCTCAACGCCGGACTGTTGCGCGAAGAGCCGCTGCTGCGCGAGGGATTGGCGGCGCAACGCGCGTGCGCTGCTGTTGTCGAAGATCTGGCCGGGCAGGGCAAAACAAGCCGCCGCCTGTACGAAGCGCGGTCACTGGCCCGCGTGGCATACGCAATTCTGCACTCCGCGCTGGCCCGCACCGAGAGCCGGGGTGCGCATTTCCGCAACGACTATCCAGAGCGCGACGATGCGCATTTTAAAAAGCACTCCGTGCTTGGCGGCGACGGGCGGGTGGTCTTTGAAGAGTGGCAGAGTGGGAGCAACTTCTAGCAAGTTGCTTCCATTGTCGACACAGGTGTTTTCGAGGAAGCATAAAAGGCTGCAGGGCAATCGCACTTCAGATTGTGGGTTGATTCCGATTTGAAAGGGCATGGCTTCAGCCGTCCAAAAACATCCCTCGGTGGCTGAAGCCGGTCTGATTTTGCGCCATGATGCGGCACGGCTGAAGCCATGCCCTTTCAAAGCTGTTCCCTTCGGCAATTGAAAATCCAAATGCGATTGCCCGGTGAAGGTCTGGAAATCCGCTTGACGCGGCGCGGCCTCCGGTTTAGCTTAAAGCCACACGGGAAAGGAGGATGGTCCAGCCTATGAAATTTGATTGTTCCAGTTGTTCGTTACGTGAGGTGACTGAGGCCTGAGGCCTAGCGTCTCTGGCTGCAGATGAAGACCTTCGGCGGAGGGGCTCTCCGCCATAGCTCTGGCAATCGCACACGAACGCGATGGCCTCAGTCCAATCCCAACAGATCACCGGCAGCGGCCTGGGAACGCACGTTTCCAGGCCGTTGTTGCGTTTGGACACGCGACGCAGAAGCAGCGGGAATACCTGGCTCCGTTGCGATGCACTAGAATCAGCCTCAAGATGAAGTGTCCTTATTGTGGATTTGGGCAAGACCGGGTGGTGGACTCGCGCGAGAGCAAAGAGGCCGACTCGATCCGGCGTCGGCGGGAGTGCGAACGCTGCAATCGGCGGTTCACCACCTATGAGCGTATCGACGAGATCCCCTATATGGTGGTGAAAAAAGACGGCCGCCGCGAACGCTTCGACCGGCAAAAAGTGCTCAGCGGCCTGTTGCGCGCCTGCGAAAAGCGGCCGGTTTCGTCAAGCCAGCTTGAGCAGATTGTCGATGCGACGGAGAGCTATCTGGTGGATGCGCCGGAGCGCGAACGGACGACGTCTGAGTTGGGCGAGCTGATTATGAAGCATTTGAAAGGCCTGGATACGGTGGCCTACATCCGCTTTGCATCCGTCTACCGCGACTTTAAAGACGTGCGCGAGTTCAAGGAAGAACTGGAAGGTCTGCTGGACGGGCG
>CAYZVG010000180.1:0-6572 GCA_964481595.1 uncultured Occallatibacter sp.
TGAATGTTCTACAACTTTCGTGGTAATTTCGCTGATTACCTGTTGACATAAAAGTTATCAAATTCTACTCTCAAGCTGCATTTCCTGTGGAAATTTAGGCCCTCTGATTTCGAAAATCAGGGGGTATTCATCAACTTGTACCGGGTGGGCAGGTGTATGAACCGCGTTAGAAATTGTTCATTGAATCTAATTCACGATGGCTTGTCATCTGCTTCGCTTTTGCCTGTAAGAAATCTAGAATCAGCTCGTAGATTCTGGGGATCTATTTGCCGCATTAATTCAGAGGGACGCTATGTATGCCTTGGGTCAGAAAGATGTATCTGCGACACAATATGTGCGCAGACTTCGTGGAGGCTCGCAGCCTATCTTAGTCGAAGCAAGCGACGGTTTTCTATATGTCGTGAAGTTCTCAAACAGCCCACAAGGCCCTAACCTGGCGTTCAATGAGGCTATCGGTACTGAATTGTATCATTCCATCGGTCTGCCAGTTCCGCCATGGCGCCCAATTGATGTCAGCGATTCATTCATTGACGCGAATCCGGCCTGTTGGATTCAGACCGAAAGGGGGTTACGCCGGCCTGAGGCTGGCCGGTGTTATGGATCACGCTTTATTGGGGGTGAAAGGACTCGCCTGTTCGAAATCCTCCCAGGAAACGGCATTAAACGGGTGAGAAACAGAGAAGACTTCTGGCTTGCATGGCTTGTGGATGTTTGCGCAGAACACTCCGATAACCGGCAGGCAATTTTCCAAGAGTTATCAGGAGGCGAACTGACGGCTATATTTATAGACCATGGGAACATGTTCGGCGGAGCAGATGGCAGATCGACGCCGAAACCCCGGACGTCCGCTTATTTAGATCTACGGATTTATCCCGATGTACTCGCAGAGCGGTTTTTGATGACATCACGCATAATCCTTGGTAATCTAAATGCAGAAAATGTTTGTAATGAGATAGATCATCTTCCCGAAGAATGGAAGAGTGAATCGTCCATCAGTGTTACACTGGGCTGCCTTGATAGGCTCTTGAGTACGCAATTCGTGAAGACGGTTGCAGATACTATTGTTGATTCCCTGCATTTCAAAGATCAGCGTGACAGAAGCGAATCTCAATTCCGGCGAGCCTCATCAACTTCAATTTTGCGCGCTAGGATACCTGTCTCAGCGCCCGCAGCATGAGCTTTCGGCTGAACGGCAGATATTGTTGATTGTGACAATGACAGAAGCAGGAGAGATGAGTTTGCTGCAGAACCCCGAATGGAAGAACATCGTTCAGCCTCTGGATCACTCCTACTTTTCGGATATTTGGGCTGATTTTGATGTGCGCGCTAAAACCGATCCGGAGGCGCTCTTTAAGCAAGTGACCTCGCTGTCGGTAGGGCCTCTAATAGCCTATATTTCCGGGACGAGCTTATGGAGTCGTCCCGAACTACAGTCCCTTTCACAGAGCTTTATAGAGATTTCTAGATCTCTAAATGGTGGTGGGGGCAGGTTGCCCAATTCCAACCGTTGAAGTAGCCGTACCCCTCCAACCTATTCCAGAATTCTTTCTGCCTGCCTGGCGTTGCCCGCCACTGCGGCATTGTAAAATCGAACCTGTGATTGCGATTGTTCACGGTTTTGCGCGGAATCTCACTCACGGCCGGTTCGCTCCGATTGGTTCCAAATAGGCCATCGTGTGTATTGTGCCGATTGAATTGATCTGCTTCATTGTGTCCAGGTTTTTTGAGTCCGCCGCATAACGAGAGATCGGAAACGAAATTCGCTCGGCGTTTTATCAAGCCTTGAACCGCTGTTTCTTGCCCTGGCAGATCCTCACCCCAAGGAGCGACCAATGCATAGCAGTCCGTGGCACGTTCTCCATGTTCTTTCGAACCACGAGAAGCGTGTGTCGCAGCATCTTCAAGTGCGCTCGGTTGAACATTATCTGCCGCTCTACTCCGAGCGCGTAAAGTGGACCGATAGAACTGTGGTAGCCGAAAGGCCGCTTTTTTCCGGCTATGTCTTCGCGCGCTTCGGTCCGCAGAGCAGAATATCCGTCATCTCAACGCCCGGTGTTCTTCGCCTGCTGGGCGACGACGACTGCAACCTCGTCAGCGATGAGGAGCTTGCGAAGATCCGCCTCGGCCTTGCCAGTGGTCTGCCCCTGCGCCCCCACCCCAGCATCGCCGTAGGCACGCGCGTTCAGGTGCGGGGTGGTGTCTTTGCCGGCGTCGAGGGCGTGGTGACCGAGCTGCGCAAGCAGTGCCGGGTTATCATTACGCTCGCGGCCACGCGGCAGTGCTTTTCCCTGGAAGTTGGCATCGACGAAGTGGCCGTCCTGTCGAAGCAGGCCGTGAATAAAAAACTGAACGCCGTGCCTGCTTACGGTTTCTAGCGTCCGCTAACGAGTATGGGTTCGGCGGTTAAGTCCACTAGCCGCCCGCCGAACCAACAGCTACTTTGCCGCACTATGAGTTCGAGTCTCCGGCGGCTTGCACGCTCACACGCATTGAGAAATACGTCACTTCGGGAACAGCTGATTGCGCACGTGTCTGCAGCGGAAGATTCGGGTCGGCATCCTTACGCACCAGGTACCCCTGCACAAGGTCAAGATTCTCCAGTTCCTTGGTCAGTTGCTCCGCATGTTCCTGCGCAAACATCAGGTAGTCGCCTGAGACCAGGCCAATGTGTGGCGATTCGTGCTTCGGATCTTTGAGCGCCTGCCGTGTCGCCACCGCCGAGGTAAGGTTCCCGGCCATCACGAACCGTGTGCGATCCTCCCAGTAGCTCATCGTCTGCGTAAACGCGTTCAGCGCCTGGATACTGATGGCCGGCAGCGACACCAGCGGCGATGCGGTCTTCAATCCCTGCATAATCACATTCAGCGCCTTCACAAACATTGATGTCTGCGGTGCGCGCGAGATGTTTACCGCCAGTTTGCCCATTCCCTTTGTCAGCAGAATCTTGCTTGTTCCCAGTGCTGCCTGATCCGATTTGAGCCCGAGCCTGTCCAGGGATACAAAACCCGTTTTGTCTTCGATGACCGAAGCAATGGACGACCAGGCCAGCGGCGACAGCAGGTCCTTGAACGGATAAACCTGAGTGGTATCCAGGCGCAGTTGCACCTGGCGGCTGCCGCTCTCGCCGTTGCTAACGGCTGGGCGATACTGCGAGAGCTTAATGCCTACCGCCGCGTCGCCTTCGTGATCCAGCAAGTCACTGTCGCCGATTTCGCTCGCGTAGTGGAGTTTCTTCTGGTCGCTGCTGTAGTGCAGATAGCGCGTCTGCACACCGGGATCGGGAAGCTGATCCGTCGGGCCGCGCGAGGCCGCCTTGCCGCCGGCGCTCTGCATGTCCGGATTCACCGAGTCGAAAAATCCGTTCCAAAAGTCGTAAGAGTCATGAGGGAACTCATGCTCTGAAACCGCCGGTCCCGCAGCCTGCGCTGCGTTAAGCTGGGGAGCAATCTGGGCAAGAACCGCAAGAAAAGGCGAGCTGTTGACAAAGTTGCGTCGGGAAATGGACATGGGAATTCTCCTTTGCGAGATCAAGGGACCGGCACGAGTGCGGACGGTCGATGCAGCCGGAATGGAATTGCGACGGGACCGCTCTTTGCGTCGCAGTGAATCGTTCGAGTCCATGCCGGCAATAGGGGATTGTCGGCCTTGGGATGCGCCCGCATATCCGTGGCCGGGTCTTCTCACCCGTCATCCAGCGGAAGTTTCCTACCCGAGCGGCAACCTGCACTTTCATAGGTGCTCCGGATACATTGAAACAGAAACAGGGCCAAAGTTGCGCGGATGAGAGTGAATTGCCTAAAAGTATAGCCCGCCGGATCGCAATCTGAGGATGAATTAGCGGTCAGAAGTCTGCCAATACACAAAAACTCCCGGAGCCTAAGCCGCTCCGGGAGTTTTTGTGTTTGATGAACGTCGGTTGCTTAAGCCAGGGCTCGGTGCAGTAAAGGCACAGTCTCCGACTTCGCGCTCAGGTATGCGTCTACTGCTTCCGCCGCCTTGCGCCCTTCTGCGATAGCCCAAACCACCAGCGATTGGCCTCGCCGCATATCGCCTGCCGCAAAGACGCCGTCTACCGAGCTCATATAGTTGGTCGTCGCCACGTTGCCGCGGTTATCCAGCTCAAGCCCCAGTTGCTCGATCATTCCATTCCGCACCGGACCCAGGAAACCCATCGCCAGCAGCACCAGTTCCACATCGAGCGTGAACTCGGTTCCCGGCTGCGGTTCAAACTTCGGCGGTGGACCGACGCGCATGGCGTGCACTTGCTTCACGTTTCCGTTTGTATCGCCCGTAAACTTCACGCTGTTGATTGCCCAGTCGCGAATGCCGCCCTCTTCGTGCGAACTCTCGGTCCGCAATTGCAGCGGCCACAAGGGCCACGGCGTTTGCGGCGCGCGCTCGCCCGGAGGTTTGGGCATAATCTCAATCTGGTGTATGCTCTTTGCGCCCTGCCGAAGGCTGGTGCCCAGGCAGTCCGCGCCCGTGTCGCCGCCGCCGATAATCAGAACCCGCTTGCCGGTGGCAAGAATTGCGGTCGCCGGATCCACAGTGTCGCCCTCGTTGCGGCGGTTCTGCTGCGGCAAAAACTCCATTGCAAAATGAATGCCCTTCAGCTCGCGGCCGGGAATATTCAGGTTGCGCGGCTGTTCCGATCCGCCGCAAAGCAGAATCGCCTCATAGTGGGAGGTAAGCTGCTCCACGGGCGTGTTCACGCCTACATGCGCATTGGTTACAAACTTCACGCCCTCGGCGCGCATCTGTTCAATGCGCCGGTCTACCACGTGCTTTTCCAGTTTGAAGTTTGGAATTCCGTAGCGAAGTAGTCCGCCGATGCGGTCATTCTTTTCGTATACCGTCACCGCGTGGCCGGCGCGCCGCAACTGTTGGGCGGCCGCCAGTCCTGCCGGTCCGCTGCCTACCACGGCAACGCGCTTGCCGGTCGAGTGCTCCGGCGGCTCGGGGTGAATCCATCCCTCGGCCCAGCCCCGTTCCACAATCGAGCGCTCAATCAGTTTGATTGAGACCGGCGGCTGGTTGATGCCCAGCACGCAAGCGGCTTCACACGGAGCAGGGCAGATGCGCCCGGTGAACTCCGGAAAGTTATTTGTCGAGTGCAGCCGCTTGATCGCCGCTTCCCAGCGGTTGCTGTAGACCAGGTCGTTCCAGTCGGGAATCAGGTTGTTGACCGGACAGCCGCTATGGCAGAACGGCACGCCGCAGTCCATGCAGCGGGCGCCTTGCGCGCGCTGCTTCTCTTCGGGAAACGGCTCGTAAACCTCAAGCCAGTCCTTGATGCGTTCGTCGGTCTTGCGCCGCGTGGGCTGTTCGCGTTCGATTTCAAGAAAGCCTGTGACCTTACCCATGAATCACCTCTGCCGCGGACGTCACCAGAGGCGACGGATTGGTTGGTGAAGCATAAATTGAAGTCGCGCGGGCCACTCCAAGAACCCGCTTGTACTCGTGCGGAAACACCTTGATGAAGCGCGGCTGCGCATCGGCCCAGTGTTCCAGCACCCACGCCGCGCGCGGGCTTCCGGTATAGTCTCGATGCCGCTCAAGCAATGCGCGCACCCGTTCAATATCCTGCGGGTCCGTTAGGGGCTCTAAGTCAACGCTGGTCTGATTGCAGCGCCGTGTTGAAAAGTCGCCCTGGTCGTCGTAGACGTATGCAATGCCGCCGCTCATGCCGGCCGCAAAGTTCCGTCCCGTCGCCCCCAGCACAAGCACAGTGCCGTTGGTCATGTACTCGCAGCCGTGGTCGCCAACGCCCTCCACAACCGCGGTTGCGCCGGAGTTGCGGACCGCAAAGCGCTCACCCGCAATGCCGTTCAGGAAGACTTCGCCAGACGTTGCGCCGTACAGCACAACGTTGCCAACAACAATGCTGTCTTCCGGCAAAAAGCTTGAGGTCTTCGGCGGATAGGTGATAATCCGTCCGCCAGAAAGCCCCTTGCCCAGGTAGTCGTTCGCATCGCCTTCAAGCTCCATGGTCACGCCCTTGGGAACAAATGCGCCAAAGCTTTGTCCGGCCGATCCGGTGAAGCGGAAGTGAATGGTTTCTTCCGGCAATCCCGCCGAACCGTACTTGCGTGCAATCTCGCCGCCCAGCATTGCGCCCACTGTGCGGTGAACGTTGCGGATCGCGAAGCTTGCCTTCACTTTGGTCTGCGACTCCAACGCAGGCGCGGCCTTGGCAATCAACTGGTGATCCAGCGCCGTGTTCAGGCCGTGATCCTGAGCCTGTGTGCAGCGGCGCGAAACGCGCGTCGGCAGCGTAGGCGAGTAGAGAATCGACGACAGATCGATGCCCTTGGCCTTCCAGTGCGCATCGGCAAGCGAGACATCGATCTTCTCAACGTGGCCCACCATCTCGTCCACTGTGCGGAAGCCGAGCTTGGCCATGTGCTGCCGCATCTGCTCGGCGATAAAGAAGAAGAAGTTCACCACGTGCTCCGGAGTGCCGGTAAAGCGCGCACGCAGCACCGGGTCCTGCGTGGCGATACCTACGGCGCAGGTGTTCAAGTGGCATTTGCGCATCATGATGCAGCCCATGGTGATCAGCGGCATGGTGG
>CAYZVG010000181.1:0-6537 GCA_964481595.1 uncultured Occallatibacter sp.
GATTTCGACGGTATTCGCGCGGCGATCAACGACAAGACGCGTGCCATCTACACCGAGACGCTGGGCAATCCCAAGCTCGATGTCTCCGACATTGAGACGCTGGCCAAGATCGCGCACGATCACAAGCTGCCGCTGATTGTGGACAACACCGCCGCATCGCCGGCGCTGGTGCGGCCGATTGAGTGGGGCGCGGACATTGTGGTGAACTCCGCTACCAAATATCTGGGTGGGCATGGAACGTCGATTGGCGGCGTGCTTGTGGACGCGGGCAAGTTTGACTGGGCGGCCTCAGGGCGGTTCAAGGAGTTTACCGAGCCGGACCCCTCGTATCACGGCTTGTCGTACACAGACGCGTTCGGGCCGCTGGCGTTCATCTTGAAGGCGCGCGTGCAGGGATTGCGCGATACAGGCGCGGCGATTTCACCGTTCAATGCTTTCCTGATTCTGCAGGGAATTGAGACGTTGCATCTGCGCATGGAGCGGCACTCGCAGAATGCGCTGGCCGTGGCAAAGCACTTGGAGCAGCATCCGGGCGTGGACTGGGTGAACTACCCAGGGCTGGAGTCGAGCCGTTATCATGCGCGGGCCGGGAAGTATCTTCCCAGCGGACAGAGCGGGCTGTTGACGTTCGGCATCAAGGGCGGATTCGATGCGGGCAAAAAGCTGATCAACTCGCTGAAGGTGTTTTCGCTGCTGGCGAATATCGGCGACGCAAAGTCTCTGGTGATTCACCCAGCCTCCACGACGCACCAGCAGCTTACGGTGGAGGAGCAGGCTTCGACCGGCGTGACGCCGGAACTGGTGCGGCTCTCGGTGGGCATTGAAGATGTGCGTGACCTGATAGCGGACCTGGATCAGGCGATTGAAACGGCCAACGGACACGCATTCAAGGGCGCGGCCGAAACGGTTGCGGCAAAATAGTAAGAGACAGCTTCTGGCTGCTAGCTTCTAGCCGCTAGCTTTGCCGGTGGGTGAACCAGCGGTTGTGCTTGCGCGAAGAGGGCTGGAGGCGAGAGGCTAGTGTTCTGAGTCTGATGTTCGCATCTTAAAAGGCGCTGTCATCCTGAGCGAACGGGGTCCCGAACGTCTTTCAGTTCGGGGGTGGTGAGCGAAGGATCTGCGTTTGTTCATTGCAATTTATGGCAAGAACTTCAGACTCACCACTCTGGGAGTTCGTACTGTGACCGCGAAGATTTGTGGTTTCCCAGGTCTCAAAATCGAGACCAGGGGCACCCACTCTTTTCGGGAGAGTCAGATCTGGAGCACCAGTCTCAATGTTTTGTCGAGATTTGGGGCGCACGGTCCTGGTACGACTTCATACGGTCTGAGATTAAGGGGTTTGAAGCTAGGAGCTAGAGGCTAGAAGCTGAAAAATGATCGATTCGCATAACCGGAGCGGCGCTTCGCCGCCGGCTTCAAAGATTATTGAGCCAACGTATGAGGGCGACTTCGTATTGAACGAAGACTTGCCCTTGGAATGCGGCTCGAAGCTCATCTGTCCCACGCTGCATTACGCCGTCTACGGCCGGTTGAATGCAGCGCGGGACAACGCCGTTCTGGTATGCCATGCACTTTCCGGCTCGGCCCTGGTGGGTTCGTGGTGGCCTGAGCTTTTTGCTCCGGGCGCGGTTCTGTCGCTGGAGCGCGACTTTGCAATCTGCATCAATCTGCTTGGCTCCTGTTACGGGTCGACGGGGCCGGGCTCAGTAAATCCCGAAACCGGCGAAGCCTTCGGGCCAGATTTCCCACTCGTCTCAATTCGCGACAATGTGCGGGCGCAGGGGCGTCTGCTGGATTCGCTTGGCATCAAGCGTCTGCGGCTGGTGTTGGGCGGGTCGATTGGCGGCATGCAGGCGCTGGAGTGGTCGATTCAGCATCCCAAGCGGGTGGGGCGGGCGCTGGTGATTGGCGTGGCTCCGCTGGGGGCCATGGGCCTGGCGCTGAACCATCTGCAGCGGCAGGCGATTGTGCAGGACCCGGACTGGAAAGAGGGCCGGTATATGCCGCAGCGGCCGCCGCGGCGCGGGTTGGCGCTGGCGCGGCAGATCGGCATGATCAGCTACAAATCCGCACGGCTGTTTGAGGAGCGCTATGGCCGCGATCCCAACCGCACCGGCGAGGACCCCTGGGCGCTGAACGGGCATGGGGGTGGATTGACGGGCGGCCGGTTCAACATTGCCGGCTATCTTGACTACCAGGGCGAGCGGTTTGTGGACCGGTTTGACGCCAATGCGTATCTGGCGATTATGCGCATGATGGATACGTGGGATCCGCATCGCGGCTACGGGTCGGCGGCGGAGGCATTCGGACGGATCAAAGCGGAGTTGAGTTTTGTGGGCATCAGTACGGATTGGCTTTTCCCGGCCGATACGGTGCGGGAGTTTGCCGCGGCGGTAAAGGCGGCGGGAGTGCGTGCCGGCTATCGGGAGATGGTGAGCGAGCATGGCCACGACGCATTTTTGGCCGAGCAGGCGGATCTGGTGCGGCTTTTGCGGGAGGATGGGACGTGAGCCGCGGCAGCTTGCCTACGGCGAAATGGATGCCCGGCGAAGGTGGTTATTGTGGAACAAACGATTGCGGCGGAGCGAGGGGAAATGGGGCGGCGGGTACCTTAGACACGTTTGGCTTTGTTGAATGTGGCAGTTTGGCTTGTCAGGGCGCGCGCCGGTTTCTATAATCCTCGCAACACCTCTTCAGAGGCTGTGGTATGGTTAATCCGGCATCTCTGCATATAAAAAGACCGTCACAAGAACGGTTGCGCATCGCGTCATTGCATGCGAGAGTAGTCGGTTGTGATTAAAGCAACTCCCAGGAGCACTGCATGAAGAAGCTAGTCTTGGCACAGGTGATGGTTTTGGCGAGCATTTGCCTCGTCTCCGCGCCCACGCTACGCGCACAGGACTCAGGCCAGATCACTATTCAGAATCCGGCCGAGTACAATGCATACCAACAAGCGAACACCCAGACCGACGACGCGACCAAAGCGAAGGCACTGGAAGATTTTCTTACCGCCTACCCGCAGAGCGTAGTAAAGAAGGCTGTGCTCGTTGATCTCATCGGCACGTACCGGCAACTGAAAAACACCGACGGCATATTGAGCGCCGCCAGCCGTGTGCTACAGATCGATCCCAACAACCTGGATGCTATTTACTTATCGGTCTACCTCAAGAAACCCCAGTGCGCAAAGACCAGCGATCCGCAGGTTTGCGATGACGCCGCCGCGCTGGCGCAAAAGGGGCTGACCGTGCCCAAGCCGGCCGATACATCGGACGCCGACTGGAAAACGGGAACCGATCTTGCGTATCCGCTTTATCACTCGACGATCGCGCTGGACGATGCGGTGTCAAAGAAGGACTTCAAGGCAGCAATCGCAGAGTACAAGGCCGAGCTGAACATGTATACGCTGCCGCAGACGCAGAGCGCGGGCCTGGCGGATACTCTGAACCTTGCCGAAGCTTATGCCAAGCCGGGCGACTCGAGGGATCTGGTGCAGGCCTGCTGGTTCTATGCGCGCACATGGAGCTTTGCTCCCGATGCATACAAGAGCCAGATTGAGCCCAAGCTGGAGTACTACTACAAGCGGTACCATGGCAATCTGGACGGCATCGATGCTCTGAAGACGGCTTCGGCGGCTTCACTGTACAAGCCGGATAGCTTTACCATCACACCCGCTCCCACGCCGCCCGAGATTGTGCACAACGTGCTGGCTACAACTCCCGACCTGACCAAGCTGAACCTGGAGGACAAGGAGTTTATTCTGGCCAACGGTTCAAAGGACGACGCGCAGAAACTGTGGGCCGTTCTGCAAAACCAGGCCACGCCGGTTCCGGGCGTAGTGATCGACGCTCCGGCATCGGTGCTGAAGATTACCGCAACGGGGGCTGCTGCCGCGGCAAAGCCGAAGGAGTTCGTTGTCAAACTGACGACTCCGGCGGCGTGCAGTGCGGTGCCCGCTGCTCCCACAACGGTGAAGGAAGCGCAGGACTACATTACGGCGAACGGTGTGAAGGCCGACGTGGATGCCCTCGGCGATGTGATGACCGACGCGCATCTGCGCAAGCTTGAAGTTGTGCCGGCGGTTGGAACCATCGACGTTGCCGTAACGCAGGATGCCAAGGACAACAAGGCCGCGGACTTTATCGTGAGCCTGAAGGAACCGGTGACCTGCAAGGACGCTCCGGCGGCGGGTTTTGAGTACAAGCTGCAGCCTGCGGATGAACTGGACGCTACTTACGACACCTACACTGCGGTTCCTGCAACGTCGACGCGCCCGGCGACCGCGCAGATTATGCTGCGGGAGGGATTCATCCAGGCGGAGAAGGCGAAGGCCGCTCCGGTGCATCACACCGCAAAGCCGTCTGCCGCGCACCATACGGCTAACTGATCGACCGCCGGCCAAGAGGCTTTGGCCGGCGAATGTTTTCCTGGGAACAGGGGCAGCCACATAGGCTGCCCTTTCTCTTTTGGTGCGTGAGTCTGACCTCGGTGAGTTATCCGGCGCGGAGCTACTCGCCGAGCATGATGCGCTGAATCCGCTCCGCCCGGCCGGTTGCGGGGTCGCATGTGACCAGGGCGGCGCACATTTTGGGATTGCCCTTGGCGGCTTCAAATTTGCCGGGCATACCCGTGCGGAACTTGCGCAACACAAGGTCTCTCTCAACTCCGATAACGCTGTCGTAGGGGCCGCTCATGCCTACGTCGGTCTGGTAGGCCGTGCCGCCGGGCAGCACGCGCTCGTCGGCGGTGGGAATGTGGGTGTGGGTGCCCAGAACCGCGGTGACGCGCCCGTCGAGGTGCCAGCCCATGGCGACCTTCTCGCTGGTGGCTTCCGCGTGGAAGTCCACAACAATGACGCGGGCTTTGACCGAGGCGAGCAGAGCGTCGGCCTCGGCAAAGGGATCGTTGGTGGTGCCGATAAAAACGCGGCCCATGAGCTGCACTACGGCATAATCCACGCCGCCTCGGGTTGTGCCTTCAAAGACGCCGTAGCCGGGCAGGCCGGCTTGCAGATTTGCCGGCCGCAGCACGCGGCGCGGGCGCTCCTGGCTTGTGGCAGGCACTGAGTTGAAGTAGTCGATCAGCTCGCGCTTATCCCAGACGTGGTTGCCAGTGGTCAGCACGTCCGCGCCCAGGTCAAACAGGTCGTCGGCAATCTGCGGAGTCACGCCGAAGCCGCCGGCCGCGTTTTCGGCATTCATGACGACCAGATCGACGGCATTGGCCGAGATCACGTGCCCGATGTGCTCATGCACAATCTTGCGGCCCGCGCTCCCAAAGATGTCACCCACAAAAAGAATGTTCAACAGACAGCTCCTGGCTGCAAAAGCTAGTACGCGGCGCTATGGATTTTCGCCGCGAACGTAAAGGATGGGACCCCCGGGCGTCAATCCCTTACCCAGCCGCTCGGCTTCAGCAGCGCTGACCGGGAAGATGGCGACGGGGGCGGCCAGCGTAAATTCAATCTCGGATTCCGAGGGGATGATGATCTCTGGCGAGGGAGACAAGGCCGCAACGGCCGTGCCCACGCCCGCGCCCACAGCGGCTCCCGCAAGCGCAACACCGGGGTTGCTGGATACCACGACTCCGCTCTTCGAGCTCACGCCGATGCTGCCGACAACAGTGCCGACGGCGGCTCCAGTCACGATCTTTCTTTCGGTAGGCCGGGTCTTGCTCAGGCCCTTCACCCGTAGCTGGTGCGAATAGAGGCGGTAGCTGCGCCCTCCAAGATCGAGCGAGTTCAGTGCGAGAGTCAGATCGGGCGATCCGGTTAATGTGCCGGAACGCCGGTAACGCAAAACTGTGCCATGCACGGTGGCGCCGCGCGGAATGGCCAGCATGCCGTCGACGATTACATCCTCATTCACCATGAAGAGGACCGGATCTCCGTCTTTGACCTTATAGCTATTTACGGTGGTGATTACTTCAAGGTCGAGATTGGTGTCTTCAAGCACGGTGACCATGCGGGGTGCGGATTTGCCTGCCTGCGCAGGACGCGCTGCGCCAAAGGGCGATGGGCGTTGCTGCGCGGGTGCATCCGGCAGTTGGCCGGAATTGCTCGACGAGATGCCGTTGGATGAGGAGCTGCTGGACGAGGCCGCGCCGGAATCCTGGGCGCGCAATACGGGCGTCAGGGCGATTGCCAGCGCCAATGCTGCAGCAACGGCGCATGAGGACAGGCTTGATTTCATGGCTCTTCTTTCTATCGAGCGATGGTGGCTCTTGAGCGACTGCGGTTTAGGGGCGCGCTGAATTGCGCACTCCCAGGGCCCATTTGCAGACAATTTGTCGCCTGTTACTAAGACTCTTTTCGCGGCTCGACGTTTGCCGTGTCCGGTTCCCCGATCCCTGATCCCTGATCCCTGTTCCCTGCTGTTCTCATCAGCGGGAAGAGGATCACGTCGCGAATGGACTTGGAGCCGGTGAGCAGCATCACCAGGCGATCCACACCGAGTCCCTCGCCGCCGGTGGGCGGAAGGCCATAGGCCAGCGCGCGCACGTAGTCCTCGTCCATCTGGTGCGCCTCGTCGTCGCCGCGGT
>CAYZVG010000182.1:0-6529 GCA_964481595.1 uncultured Occallatibacter sp.
GACGCCAACGGCAATCCCACCAGCAACACCAACGTGAGCTGTTCGCCCGGCAACGGCGCAGTGATGGGCATGGCCATTGACACCACGAACCACATCCTCTTCCGCGCCGATCTCAGCGGACCGGACAGTGTGCCCGATGTGGAAGAGGTCTCCCTTACCGGAGGGAGTTCTAACCCTACCCTATGCACGCTGTCTTATATCGACCATGGAAGCTGGACCGCTCCCAGTTCGGTCGCCGTCGACGCCAGCTCGAACCTCTACGTGCTCGACGCCGAAACCGGGGGCGGGACAACCGGGACAATTTATGAGCTCACTCCAGGTTCGGGCTACTCAAAAAGCGCGGTGTGCTCCAGCACCGGTTTGCTCAACACAACCGGACTGTCGATTGACGGCTCGGGCAACTTCTACGTGGCCTCCACCAGCACCAGTGCTCCAGGCGCCTTTACTTACAACTACGGCATGGAGTCGCCGGGAATGGCTTCGGCGACCGGGGTCTTCAAGGTAACCGGTTCAGGCGGCGGCACGTGCACGCTCACGCAAATCGACTCCGGCTTGACGAACCCGACGGCGACGGCGGCCGACGCGGCGGGCAACATCTGGGTGGCCGATCTGGGCGCCAACAACATCTACCTGCTGATGCCCAACGGCGGCGGCGGCTACAACCAGACATCCTTCCAATCCATTAGCCAAATCCGTACGCTCACGGTCAACAGCGCCGGCAAGGTTTACGGCTTCGCATACGATGATTTCGGCAATTTTAAGGCGCTGGTCTGGACCGGCGGCACGCCACCGCATTACCTGGGCACGTACCAAGTGGGCACGCCTGCTACCACGGTGACAGTGACAGTCGACCTGATGAGCGCAGAGAATGTCGGGGCTTACACCGTATCCACGCAGGGCTCGTCGACAGCGGAGTTCCAGGCCAGCAATAGCACCTGTGCGACCGGCTCCCAATCGGCGCTTTATACCTGCACCATCCAGGTGACCTTCACGCCGCAGGCGCCGGGCCTGCGCACCGGAGCGCTCGTGGTTACCGACAGCGGTGGCAACGTGCTGGGCACCAACTACTTCTACGGGATCGGCCAGGCTCCGTCGATTGCCTACCAGCCGGGCACGTCTTCAATTCCCATTCCAGGTACCTCTGGACTGGTCGCGCCATTTGGTGCGGACCTCGATGAGGCGGGAAACCTGTATGTCACCGACCTTTCCACGAATAAACTATCCGAATTTCCGGCCGGCAGCGCAACGGCAACAACGCTCGACACCGTCCCGGGAGGGCTGGGTATAAAGGTCGATGGAGCAGGCAACCTATGGGTCGCGGACAGCGCGGACAACGACATCGTGCTGGAGACGCTCACAGGCCCGGGAACCTATGCGAAATCCACACCCTTCACCGGTCTCAGCGGGCCGTACGACGTAGCGGTTGACGGCTCCGGAAATGTCTACATCGCCGAGTACAACGCGGGCGACGTACTGAAGGAAACTCTCAACAATGGCAGCTATGTCCAGAGCACGGTGGTCTCCGGTCTTCAAAACCCGGCTGGCGTCGCGGTGGATGCGAGCGGCAACGTCTACGTATCCGACACAGGCAACAACCGGGTGCTGGAGGAGACTCCCTCGGGCAGCAGCTATACGCAAACCATCGTGGCGAACTCCGGACTCAGCTCGCCGCTGGGCCTTGCGATCGACCCCAATGGCAACGTCTACATCAGCGATTCCACCAATGCCCGGATCGTCAAAGCGAAGCCCTCAGGTGGGACCTTCGCTCAATCCACATTGCTGGCTACGGGAATGTCCGGGCCTGCCGGCCTGGCGCTGGATGCGGCCGGCGATCTCTACATCGCCGACGAATACGACCAACAAATCGATGAGCTGAACGTCTCGACGGCGCCGTCGTTCACCTTCGCGAATACTGTTGCAGGCAACCAGAGTTCGGATAGCCCGCGGACGGCGATTCTGTTCAATTACGGCAACATTTCCCTGAACATCTCCTCGATCAGTTTGCCCACGGGCTTTGCGACCGATCCCAGTTCGATCTGCGCAACCAGCTTCGAGGCGCTTGCGGCCAACGGAACTTGTCTGCTGGCCGTCGACTTCGAGCCCACTGGGGCTGCCTCGTACAACAGCAACGTCGTGCTGACCGACAACAATCTGAACGGAACGGCCGTTACGCAGAACATCGCGGTCTCTGGCACCGGCACCGCGGCAATTACCATCTCTCCGGCAAGCGGAGCGCTGTCGGCCGGTACCGTAGGGGCGGCCTACAGCCAGACGTTTACGGCAAGCGGCGGATCAGGTTCCTACACGTTCACTTCGTCGGGCTCCATTCCCGCCGGACTTTCGCTCAGCGCCGGCGGCGTGCTTTCGGGGACTCCGACGACAGCTGGCGGACCCTCCAGCTTCAACGTGATTGCCACCGATACCAACAACAGCAGCCAGGTGAGCCAGGCATATACGCTCTCCATCGGGCAGGGCACGGCATCGGTAACGACGTGGCCGACGGCGGGCGCGATCGGCTACGGCCAGACGCTGGCCTCGTCCACGCTGACAGGCGGCACTGCTTCTGTTGCCGGCAGCTTCGCATTTACCACGCCGGGAACCTCGCCCAGTGCTGGTGCGCAGTCAGAGAGCGTCACCTTTACGCCTACAGACGCCGCGGACTACGACACCGTGGCTGGATCGGCGAGCGTGACCGTGAACAAAGACACGGCCACGGTAACGCTGGGCAGCTTGAACCAGACCTACACCGGATCGGCGCTTACTGCGACAGCCACCACCAATCCCGCCGGGCTTAGCGTTTCGTTTACCTACAACGGCAGCTCGACGGCGCCAACCAACGCCGGCAGCTATACCGTGGTCGGCACCATCAACAGCTCGAACTACGCGGGTTCTGCCAGCGGATCGCTCGTGATCGGCGCATCCGCATCCGCGGTCAGCCTCACGGCGAGCGCCAATCCAGCAGTTCTGACCAATCCCGTCACTCTCACAGCGACGGTCACCTCGACGGTCGGGGCGGTGGGTGGGCAGGTATCGTTCCTCGATGGCGTAACGCCCCTTGGCTCGGCGGCGATATCGTCTGGAGTAGCCACATTCACCACGTCGAGTCTTGCTGTCGGATCCCATTCCATCACCGCCGCTTATCAAGGAATCACCGACTTCGCTGGATCGTCGAGCAGCGCGCTTTCGCTCACCGTGGTTGATTTCGCTCTCAGCTCCGGCGGCGACAGCGGCGGTGGCAGCGGTGGTAGCGGAAGCAGCGGCACCGGAGGAGGCGGCGCATCGCAAACGGTCATGCCGGGCGGCTCTGCAACCTATCAGGTTGCGATTACACCCAGTAGCGGAACCAGCTTTCCAACCCCAACCACCCTCACGGTGACCGGCTTGCCTGACGGAGCTACGGCCACGCTGAATTCCAGCCAGTGGACCGCGTTGAGCGCAACCTCCTGGCAGGTACCGGCCAACACCGCACTCGGCAGTGTTTCGCTCACGTTCAAACTGCCCGGACAAACAGCCTCGTCCCATCCGCTGCCGCAGCCAGCAGGGAAGATTCCGCTGCTTGCCTGGGGCGCACTGTTGTTGCCCTTTGCACGCCGCCTGCGCCGCATGGGACGCAAACTGACGCCGATGCTTTTGCTCGTCGTGAGCGCTGCCGCCATCGCTGGCCTGACAGGCTGCGTGTCCAGCAACGGCTTCTTCGGACAAACGCAGCAGAGCTACAACATCACCGTGACGCTGACCACCGGGTCGCTTTCGCACTCCACCAATCTCACCCTAACCGTGCAGTAGCAAGGAGAAATCACATGTTTCGATCATTCCGCGGTGGCTTGCTCCTTGTGAGCGCTTTCGTTCTGGGTGGGCTTCACCTATTGGCTCAAACACGGCCAGCAGGCCAAAGCGCCCCTTATCTTGAAGTCGCAATCAACTACAATTCCGCTCGCGCCAACACGGTGCCCGCTTACAGTTTCTGGATGCAGGGCGCGAGCATCCAGGTTTGCGGGCAGTTCACGCAGCACTGGGGTGCCGCAGGCGACATCTCAGGCTTGCATACCGCCCTGATGCCGCATGGCAACACAGGGCTCGATCTTGTGACCGCCGTCTTTGGACCGCGGTTCACTCTCACCGCGCGCAATGGCCGCTTTCGCATTTACGGCCAGGCCATGGGCGGCGTCTCCAACGGACTGAACAGCGTCTTTCCCGGAACCGGCGGTTCAACCAGCAGCGCCAGCGCCACCGCTATGCTCCTGGGCGGCGGTGCAGATTACCGCTTCAGCCGGCGCGTGGCTTACCGCATCTTCGATGCCGCCTGGCTCCGCACCGGATTCGATAATGGAACCACGAATGTACAGAACGATTTGCGTATCGGTACGGGAATCGTGTTTCGCTTCTGATATCGAGCAGTATCGCAGCCGCTGTGCGCGGGCGCTTGTTCCGGTTCACAATGCACCCGGATATCCGTCTCTATGTCTCCACCTATTTAGGTGGAACCAATAAGTCGTTGATCAATCTGTTAGCGGACCGATTATCCGCTGCGCATTCCGTAGTCGAGCGTAAATAAGGGAAACGAAATGCTTCTCCGCGTCATCCAGGAAAGCATTTATTCTTCTAACCACTCAAAGTAAATGGGATGGGCACTGTACCTGTTCTTGTACCCGAAATTGGGGCTCAGCAGCTCTTGACTGGTCTATGAGAGGCTGGTAGGTCTAACGAATTGAATGACTTGTAGATGGAATATTTGGTGCCGGGAGGGGGGGGCGAACCTTAGCCGGTGTTCGAAATACGTAAGTTATTGATTCGACAATCGACAGAATCGCTCAAATCGCCACAACCGACATCTTCAGGCACAATCCAGGCACAAAAGCGCCATTGAACACTTCGAACTGGAACCTCGCCACAGACGCCGCCTCAATGTTTTGCAGTTTTGACAGCAGCCCGTAACACCCCCTGACACTGAAGCTCAAGTTTGCGAGACGGAACATATTATCTTGAATGATTTGACCCACCCATCCGGTCAAATAACCCCCAATCGCTACTGATTCCATGCATGTAATAGCGGCACTTGCACTTTGAAGGCCTGATCGTTGAAAATTGGGCAACTCACACGGATTCCGCTTGGAACGAATTGTCATCAGTCACGATGAAATCGCGCAAACTACCCGTCCGGCCGAAGAGCCCATTGGGTTGGTCTCCAACCTGCCTGTGCCAATTCCACTTTGGGCGAGGCTGAGCCTCTCTCCCCTTGTATTGGTTTTGCCTGTTCTTTGTCTTGTGACAATCCTCTTGCGGGTTGCCACGCGCGGGCTTCCGCCACGGAGTCGATTCGCGTGGGTCGCGTTTCTCTCCACTCTACTGTCCATCAGCGGGATTCTTACAACGATTGTGGGCGTTGCTGCATTTTCGCTGGCGCCGACAACCCCTTCAGTAGCCAGTCAGGGTCTGAGCGAGCTGGATAGCAAGACGCAGTTTCCTGCGTTGCCAGCGTCAGCCGAGCTGAATGCCGAAGCGATTTCAGACCAGCTCAAGCCCCTTGTTACCGTGATTAGTCCGGCGCAGAAGAACTGGTTCTCTCACGTGGAGGGGCCTTCCAACGTCTTTGGAGCAGGCGTTCTGTTGCAGGCCAATAACGACGGTTATTTGATTGCCACGGCGCGCCATGTTGTCGATGCCGAATCAGCCTCTACCAAGGGTCAACACGCGCTGGTCGCCTCCAGTTCAGGGACTTGGGCCGGTGCAAATGTTGTGGCTCGTCATGACACTTTAGACTTGGCTCTGATGTGGCTTCCACGCCGGCAAGGCAAGGCCGCATTTACATTGCCGGTGGTCAGGGTCAGTCAGCTTAGGAGCGGTGAACCGATATACGTGATCGGTCATCCTCAGGGTCTGCGGTTCACTCTAAGCACCGGCATCATTTCTCGACTCGACCACGACACGATACAAATCTCAGCACCGGTGAGCCCGGGCAACAGTGGCGGTCCGCTCTTTAACGCCAACGGGCAACTTGCAGGAATCGTGATCGCGATGGTGGACAAGAATAATAGTCCGAATGCCGAGAACCTTAACTTTGCAGTTCGGGCCGATGCTCTGCTTGATCTCTCTGGTTGGTCGTTCTCTGGAGAGGGGCGCCGAAGATTGACAGCATTTGAGCAGTTCCAACACTAATTTGCGCTGAAGAAGGGGAGTTGATGCCCACTATCAATGTGACCGTCTACGATTCGACAGAAAACAAGCGCGTCCCAGTGGAATTGCCTGATGATGCGCCCTGCAACAAGATTATTGCCGTTTTGGTGGAAAAACTGCGCCTGCCGTCCAACGGCCCTGATGGGGCGCCTCTGAGCTACAAATTTCATCACAAGAACTCTGGTCGTCAGGTGCAGGACACGCAGACCCTGGCGGAAGCACAGGTGGGAGAAGGCGATATTTTGCGGCTGCAACCGGAGATCACCGCCGGCTGCATGTAGAGGTTGTCGATGGGAACCGTCCCTGAGCTGGAACCACTGGAAGATCGATATAGTCGCCTGCGGCTAATTCCCTG
>CAYZVG010000183.1:0-6526 GCA_964481595.1 uncultured Occallatibacter sp.
CCTCAATTTCAGTGCACATGAACCTCTCAAATGTAACAATACAAGCCCCTTACGCGACTCGCTATGTTGTTTAACTAGTAAACGATGACCCCGTAAATCGGCCTCCGTAGACCGGTCTCTCACCCTCCCGAAGCCGGAATCTTGTCGAGCGCACGAGTCATCCCGTGCCGATGACGTTCCGCAGTCACGATGAGGGTGCCCCAGGTCCCCCGCATTTGGGGACCGGGGAACCATCAACAAGCTGCCATGTGAATTGAGGTCGGAGCTCCCGCTACCGTCAACGCCGACATCGCTAACTCCGCTGCCCCTTCACCGCCTCCGTCAGCGCCGGCACCACTTCAAACAAATCGCCTACGATCCCGTAATCGGCCACCTCGAAGATCGGCGCATCGGGATCTTTATTGATGGCCACAATGCACTGCGAGCTCTTCATGCCCACGAGGTGCTGAATCGCTCCCGAGATACCGACTGCCAAATAGAGTTTGGGCGAAACCGTATGGCCCGAGCTGCCGACCTGCCGCTCCATGGGCAGCCATCCGTTGTCGCAGATGGGGCGCGATGCAGCGAGTTCAGCGCCCAATGCGCTCGCCAATTCCTGCACAAGGGGAATGTTGGCCGCGTCCTTGATGCCTCGGCCCACGCTCACGATCATCTTCGCCGAGCCCAGGTCGACTGTCTGCGCTGAGCCGCGGAACGGCTCGCCGGGCTTGGTCCGGATCTGTGCCGCATCGAGCTTTGGAGTGAAAGTCGTTATTGCCGCCGTTGCCGAACCTTGAGCGGACTCATCGGCTCGGAATGCTCCCGCCTGCGCGGAAACGAAGCACGGACCACTACCCAGGTGCCGATACGTGCCCGTGAGCCGTCCCTGCATCAACAGCCGCGTGAAGATCGGACCGTCTTCATTTCCCACGGCGTCGCCGCTCCCGACTACATCACCGATCCCAACCACGTCTCCAATCATGGCCTGGCCCATCCGCGCGGCCAGCGCCGGCGCGTAATCGCGTACCTGGTAGGAGTGAGGAAAGACCACGTACGCGGGGTTTTCGTTTTGAATCAGCTGGTGAAGCGAAAGAATGAAACCATCCGCGGTATAGCGCCCCAGAAGCGGATGCTCGACACGGACGACCTTCCCGACTGGTTTGCTCGCAGCTTCCGCGGCAAGCGCCGCGGTCTGTGCTCCGATTACGACTGCAGAGATGCACTCTCGAGAGCCCAGCCGCAACGCGGCCTCGCGCGCCTCCCAGCTGGCGCGGCTGATCTTCCCGTCCCGTGCTTCCAAAACAAGAAGAGTACTCATAGAACACGAGCCTCAAATTTCAGTTTCTCGACCAGCGATGCTGCAGCCTCTTTTGGAGTGCCGGTGAGCATTTGTGTTGTCTTTTGCTTTTGCGGTGGGCTGATCTGTTCCAGCCGCACAACGGGCGGCGCGACGGTTCCAATCTCCGCCATGGTCACCTGCCGCATCTCTTTCGTTTTTGCGCGCTTGATGCCCATCAGCGTCGCGTAGCGCAATTTCGTCCCGCCCGACTGTATGGTCAGCACCGCCGGCAGGGGCAGATCAATCGACTGGAACCAGCCCTCTTCGAGTTCGCGTTTCACCTTCAAACCAGATTCGGTTTTTTCCGCGTGCAGGATCAGCGTCGCGTGCGGTAACCCTAGCAATTCGGCGACAATGACACCGGTTTGCCCGAGTCCCAAATCTTCTGATTGCAATCCCGTCAACACCAGGTCGGGACTCTCGACGCGAATGACCTCGGCCAGGAGCCGCGCTATTCCCAGCGCATCAAAATCGCGGAGAGCGTCGCACACCACATGAATAGCTCGGTCGGCGCCCTTGGCCAACGCCTCACGAATCGTTATGCCCACGCGCTCCGGTCCAGCGCTCACCACAATCACTTCGCCGCCGCTTTGCTCCTTCAGTTGCAGCGCCTCTTCCAGCGCATAGGCGTCGGGCTCGTTCATAGCCCATTGGAGCTCACGCTCTTCTATCCATTTTGAGTTGGCGGCAATGCGAACTTGCGCATCACGCTCCGGCACCTGCTTGATAGCGACGATGATTTTCATTGTTGAGCGCTCACGCTCATATTAAACGGCGTCGCTCGGCAAGCCTCGCGCTGCCAGTTGTGCAATATCTAATAGCTCCGGCGCGTCCTCACCGCGCGCAGCCAGCGCATCCCTGAACATCGTATTGCAGAAGGGGCAAGCGGCGGCGACTGTCCCCGCACCCGTTGCCGCCAGTTCAGCAGCACGCACGCGGCTCACTCGCTCGCCGGTTTCCTCGCCCAGAAAGGCCAATCCACCGCCGGCTCCGCAGCAAAAGCTGCGCTCTCTCGAACGCGGCGCTTCGATCAACTGCCCCGCCAATGCGGCCACTCTTCGCGGCTCATCGTAAACACCGCGGTAGCGCCCTAAATAGCACGGATCGTGAAAGACGATTTTCTGCTGGCCCCGGCTCGAAGGCAATTTGTCTGCAAAGCGCGCGAGAAATTCGCTGTGATGCTCCACTTCGGGCGGAGTGCCGTAGGCCTTCCAATCCTCCTGGATGGTGCGCACGCAATGCGGGCATATCGACACAAGTTTCTTGACACGATTCTGCGCCAAGGCCTCGAGATTTGACTCCGCCAGTTGCTGAAACAGGAGATCGTTTCCGAGTCGGCGCACCGGATCGCCCGTGCACTTCTCCTTGCGCAGCACGCCGAAACTCGCGCCGAGATACTGCATCACGCGAACGAGCGCCAATACAATCTCGCGTCCGCGGGGGTCGTATCCACCCATGCAACCCAGCCACAGGCAATATTCCTGCGTCCCGTCGAAGAGCGGCAACGCATTCTTGTCGACAAATTTGTCGCGTTCCGCGGCGCCCATTCCCAGAGCATTGCTGCCGCGTTCGAGCGCCAGGAAGAGCTTCGCTCCGTGATTGTCTTCCCATGCGCCGGTATTCACGGCGCCGCGCCGAAGGCCGACAATGATAGGCACGTGTTCAATTCCCACGGGGCACTGGAACTCGCACGCGCCGCAAGTCGTACATTGAAAAACCGCCTCCTGCGCGTTGTATTTGCCCAGCAAGGGTTCTTGCGAGGCCGGTCCATATTCATTCAAATACGCGCGCACGCCGAGCACAATTTCTTTCGGGTTCAGGAGTTTGCCGGTATTGGCGGCAGGGCAGTGTTCGGTGCAGCGTCCACATTCCACGCACGAGTACGCCTGCAGGCTGACCAATTGCGTTAGATCTGTGCCGGCAACCAATCCGAAATCTTCATCGCCAATGAGCGGAGGAATCTGGCTGAATCCGCCGCGCGAAAGAAACACCGACGCAGGGCTCAGCAGCAAATGCAGATGCTTGGTATGCGGGATGAGCGGAAAGAAAGCCAGCAGCGTGAGCGTATGCGCCCACCACAAAACCCGTGCCGCATTCCCGCTGCCATCAACAAAAAACGCCCCGAGATAGGTCGCCATCAGCGCGAAGATCAAGAACGCGATCCAACCCGACTCCCAGGAAATTTCTCCCAACCACTTTGGCCGCACCAGAAACCGCCGCACAAAGAGACCGCTGATGCCCACCGCGCAGGCCAGCGCAAACGCCGCAGCAAAATCAAAATACTCCTGCCCAATTCGTCCCGCAGGATCAAGAAATCCGGCGCCGAAAATCGTGGCACAGTGGTTCAGTGTGACCAGCGCAAAGGCGCAGAACGCCCAGAAAACAAGCGCATGGGCCAGTCCCGCGAGCGGCCGTTCGCGGATGACCTTGGCCTGGCACATGACCTCCCAGATAAAGTCCCAAACGCGCTTGCCGACTGGGAAGAGGTGGAATCCGGGGTCTCTCTTCGATTTGAGGATTTTCCCGAGGATTGGCCCGAATCGCTGCCAGAAGCCGTACGCCGACGCGGCCGCCAGTGCGACAAAAAGCAGTCGCTCCCCGATGGAAAAGTGCTGGGGTTCGGCAAGAGTAGGGAGGGATGCAATCATGGCTCGCCCAACTACAATACACGATGCGTTCGCTTCACAGCGCGTCGCTGGGTAAGAGTCCTGGCGGTTCCATCGCAAAGACAGCCCCGCTACGCCACACTGGTCGGGATTTCGAACATTCGCCGGATCGATTCCGTTGGCAAGGCATTCCTATATGGTGAAATCAGTATGGTGCCGCTAATCGTTCTGCTCCTGGCATTCGGGATATTCTGGCTCAGCGGCTTCGCTGTGCCGTATTTCTCGCACTGGCAATTCTCTTTGCGTGCGGCCCTTGGCGTCATGTTTCTGCTCACGGCCTCGGCGCATTGGGGCAAACGACGCCCCGACCTGGTTCGCATGGTGCCGGATCGCTTCGGCGACGCAGGATTGTGGGTGACGTTCACAGGGATCGCGGAGATGCTTATCGCTGCTGGTTTGCAAGTGCCCCGCACCGCTTTGCCGGTGGCCGCCGTCGCTGCCCTTATGCTCGTCTGTATCTTTCCGGCGAATGCCAGGGCGGCGCGCGAAGAATTGACCATCGCCGGACGCCCGGTGCCGTCACTCGGCGTACGGCTGTTGATCCAGACCATCTTTCTCGTTGCGCTTGCGGCCGCCGTCTGGCCCCATTAGCGCCTCCCTCCAAAGTGGGCTATCTCCGGTAAACCGCGCCCCTGTATTCTTTCATTTGCAGAATCCGCTGTGGTCATTGCCTACCGATTCATTTCGAGCTTTGCGGGAGCACGTTTTGCCCAAGTATCTTGTCACCGGAGTCGCCGGCTTCATTGGCCGCTCAATTGCTGCTGCGCTGTTGGAGCGCGGCGAATCAGTTCGCGGAGTCGACAGCTTTATCACCGGCAAGCGCGGCAATCTCAGCGGCCTCGAATCGATGGAGTTTTGTGAAGGCGACCTGGCCGACCCGGGCGTCTGCGCCGAAGCTTGCGCCGGAGTGGAGATTGTCTTTCACGAAGCGGCCCTGGCATCGGTCCCGCGGTCTGTTGCCGATCCGGTGAGTACGAACCGCAATTGCGTTGACGCGACGCTCAATCTGCTGGTAGCTGCCCGGGCCGCTGGCGTTCGGCGTGTGATCTACGCCGGCTCGTCGTCGGTGTATGGCGACACGCCAACCCTGCCTAAGCACGAGGAAATGCCGCCCAATCCCATCTCACCCTATGCCGTCGCAAAAATGGCGGGCGAGTATTACTTGCGTTCGTTTACGCGCGTTTACGGGCTTGAGACAGTTACCTTGCGCTACTTCAACGTCTTTGGTCCCTACCAGGATCCGACTTCGCAGTACTCGGGTGTGCTGGCAGTCTTTTGCCGCAAGATGCTCGCCGGCGAACAACCTGCAATTCATGGCGACGGCGAGCAGAGCCGCGATTTCACTTATATTCAAAATGTCGTTTACGCTAACCTGCTGGCCGCTGCCGCACCGGCCGAAAAGGTTTCGGGGCAAACGATGAATGTGGCCACCGGTGCAGCCGTCACCCTGAACCAGACTTTTGAGATTCTGTGCGGTTTGACGGGCTATCGCGGCAAGCCGGTCTACGGAGAGCCGCGTTCCGGCGACATTCGCCACTCGCTGGCCGACATCGGCCTGGCTCGGCAACTGCTTGGCTACGCGCCGCAAGTCGACTTCAATGAAGGCCTCCGCCGCACGGTGGAGTGGTACCGCCAGGGTGCCTGAGCTCCCTGGCTACCCGACTTCAAACCCCTCCGCACTTCCTCTTCTTGTGTGATACGCAGCACTAACAATCCCGTTTGAATCGAAGACACTACCAAGGAACTCTCTGGAGCACTGTTTTCTTTTCTCTGACCCCTCAAAGGTCTGCGTAGAGATGTTGTGGGATCGAGGTTCCGTCCTTTGTCGGATACTCTGACTGTTCGTTTCGCATCACCAGGTGAATCTGAACCGCAGCCGGCCGCAGAATCTGGCCGGCAAGCCGCCACCCGGCTCAAGCCACAAGCCTCCACCTCCCTCCGCGATCTTTGGACCGTGATTTGGCGCCGGCGCCGCCTCATCGGCATGATTGAGGGCGCTCTTCTGATTGCGTGCCTTCTTTATTGCCTGATCGCCCCCAATCAGTACGAAGCAAGCGCCCGTGTTGAGCTGCGCACCGCGCCGGTCTCTTCACTCAATCTTGAATCGTCCGAGTCTCTGGCTTCGTCTTCAGTTCTTTCGGCGCCGATTGCGCTTGAGACGCTCGCCAGCATTTTGCGCAGCGACCAGCTTGCATGGCGCGTGATATCGGAGCTCAAGCTTCACCGCGCAACCGGGTTTTGCGGCAACTTTGCAAGGCGCTTTCCTGACTTCAATCCTGACAAGCCGGGGGCCGACGCCCAGGCGTGGCTGCTGGAGAGGTTTTCGCAACGTCTGCACGTTGAGTCTGTCCCTCACACCATGTTGATCGAGGTTCGATTCCGTTCCGGCGATGCCGCCCTATCAGCCGAAGTGGTCAACTCGCTCATCCGCGCCTACAACGAACAGGAGACGGAATCACAGGTCCAGGCAACGGCTCAGGCCTCGGACTGGTTGAGCGAGCAACTCGTTGATCTGAAGGCGCGCGTCGACAGCGACCAACAG
>CAYZVG010000184.1:0-6415 GCA_964481595.1 uncultured Occallatibacter sp.
TCGACATGGACGAGCGCAAGAACCGCTTCAAGGTTCTGGCCGCTCTCGAAGAAGCCCTCAAGGCCGACCGCGCCCCAACCAAGGTTCTGCAGTTCAACGATTTTGGTCTGGTAGCCATTACACGCAAGCGCGTCAAGCAGTCGCTCGAGCGCACGCTCAGTGTTCCTTGCCCCACCTGCCAGGCTACCGGCATGGTGAAGAGCCCAACCACCGTGTGCAACGAGATCTATGTCGAGCTGCGCAAGATGAAGAAGCACTTCGAAGGCGCAGATGTCATGCTGCGTGTGAACCCTGAAACCGTAAAGGTGCTCAAGTCAAACAACGCAAGCTGGCTTCAGGAGTTCGAGGAACTGACGGGCAAGAACATCCTGGTCAAGAGCGATGCGGCGCTTCACCCGGAACAGTTCGACATCCAGGGCTAATGACGACGCCCATCAACTCAACAGAGGCCGGTGCATTTGCACCGGCCTTTTTATTCCTGCCGTCTCTTCCAGGTTCACCGCAACCTTCCATCTCATTTCCGTGTCTAATGGAATACCGGGGAGAATTGCGCCCGGCGATGTCGAAAATAATTCTTCAATTGAGGTACAGACATGTCATCCCCCCGTTTGATCTCCGTTATGCGAAGCGTCGGTTTTCTCGCATCCGCGGCCGTTGTTGCCGTCGGCGTTGCAAGTGCTCAGTCCGCGGTCTCTCCATCTTCGTTGGGCGAAAACCCCTCGGTGGACTCAGGCTATTCTTCGAGCAACCGGCTTCAATTGGCCGAGTTGGCGGCTCCCGCCGGATTGGCAGCTCTGCCCTCTGCGCCGAGCGCGGCAAGCTCCGCGGCAGGCGGGCAGGGATACGGTGGAGGGGGCTGGCGGCATAGCGTCGCCGACAAGTTTGCGCTCGAATTTGGCGGCGGAGTCAATGCACCGGCCGGCGACAAGGCTTATATCACCTGGGGTGGCAACTTTACCGTCGGCGGCGGTATGAACTTCACCAGGCGCTTTGCCCTTCTGGCCGAGTACCAGTTCATCGACGACAAGCTGCCCGGCGCGATCATCAATGAAGCCGGCGCTACCGGCGGCAATGCGCACATCTGGTCGCTGACTCTCGATCCGGTCGTAAGCCTTTTTCCCAAATCGAGCAATGACGTGTACATCACTGGCGGCGGAGGATTCTATCGCAAGGTGACCAACTTCACCGATCCTCAACAGGTCGAGTATTGCGACTATTTTTGCGAGATTGGAACCGTCAATACCGTGGTGGGGCATTTCTCGAGTAATCAGGGCGGGTTCAACATCGGCGCCGGTTACCAGTACCGCATGGGCGGCATGTACCACGACAGCAAAACGAAGCTGTTCGCTGAGGTCCGCTACCTCGACGTGCTCACTCCCGCGGTGATTGGTGCCACGCCTAACGGGCTCGGCGCAACCACTGTAGGCGCTGACACCAAGCTGATCCCAGTCACGGTTGGAGTTCGCTGGTAAATTGCCAGGCCAGGCATTGGATCGTTCGTCTCCGGCTGAGATCGCTATCTGCAGCCGGAGACGGGCGAAGATTCTGGTTTGGCTTACGTCGTCAATAGCCTGCAACACATCAGAGAATTCCAAGCACACGCATGCGCACGAGTCCGCCCGCGAACACGCCCAGCGGAGACAGGGCTGTGAGCGTGAGCTGATACCAGATTAGCTGCTTGCCCCTGGCCTGCATCGCGCTCATCGCCGCAATGGCCAGCACGATAATGGCGAGCGCCAGCACCTGAAACAGCGGATTGCCGGCTGCCAGCCACGCCGTGACGTATCCGCCCGCCGCCGCCGCCAAAAATGAGTAGCCGAGATTCACAAAGACATAGCCGGCGCTCGGCTTGCGTGGCTCTCCTGCCCAATCGGGAGCGGCGCGCGCCACGAGAGCGGTAAGCGCGGCAACAATAGCGGCCATCGTCAAAAAACCAGAAGCCAGTGCCACAAATGCATGGAACGCTACCACAGCTTTCTCTCCTCCTGGGTTGGCGTTCCAACGTCGCCGCGCTCAATGCGATCGAGAAACGAGCGCGCCAGCCTGCGCTCACCTGGATGGCTCTCGCCGTGCATCGTGCACAGATCAAGAAACTCGTCGCACAACGCATTGCGATCTTCCTGCTGCGCAAAAAGCTGCTGCAAAGCCAGAGCCAGCTCACGCAGACGCGCCGCCTCGTGCCAGGAGTCTTCTTGATCGCCGACCAGCTCGGAGAACAGCCCCTTGCGTCCTCGCGCGCACTCGTCAAGACACGCCAAAAGCTGCTCCGCAAATGCTTGCCCCAGCCCATCCAGAGAGCCTGTTTCAATTGGATCGGATTCCATCTCGTCGCTTGTATCGCTCATGCCCGCTGCACCTGACCTCTATATATATTGCGCGCATCGCGGCTTTCACTTCGTCGGCCGTGCGCGGTAGTGCCGCATCGAGATTAACACCGGAACATATTTCCATGCGCGGTCCGCGCAATGGCAGCTACTGAGGCCGCTTCGACGTAAGGCGGAATTACCGCAGAATGGCGGTAGTTGATTACGCCGCGCTGCCGGACACAAGTGCAATCCTCGGCTCTCCGACTGCTTTTTTTGCATCATCCTGCAAGCGCTTGTGGAACTCCGCTGCAGGTACGGGACGGCCGAAGAGCCAGCCCTGCACAAGAACCGGCTTCGGCCCGGCGGCAAAATAGTCCGCCTGTTCGCCGGTCTCAACGCCTTCCACAATCACGCCCAGGTTCAGCGACTCGGCCATGGCCAGAATCTGCGGCAAGATCGCCACCGTCACCGATCCGGTGCCGATTGCCTGCGTAAATGCCTTGTCGATCTTGATCGCATCCACCGACAGATCCTGCAAATACGAAAGGCTCGAGTAGCCCGTCCCAAAGTCGTCGATATGGACGAAGTGACCACGCTGGCGCAGCAGCCGAATCGTCTCCATCGCCACGTGGTTCTTCACCGTCGAGCCTTCGGTGATCTCGATAACAATACGCTGCGGCTCAACCTGCGCCTGCGTGAGAGCGCGCTCAAGCATCAACAGGAATTCGGGATCGGCCAGATCCGCGGCGGCCACATTTACGCTGATGCGAAATCCACCGGGACCGCGAAGCGCAGGCCCGAAATCGGCCAGCACGTGCCGCACCACCAGTTTGGTGATCTCTCCTACAAAACCGTTTTTCTCCGCGATCCGCACAAAGATGTCGGGACTAACCGGGAGTCCGTCTTCGTCAGACCAGCGGGCCAGCGCCTCGGCGCCCACAACCCGTTTGCTGGCCAGGTCGACCACCGGCTGATAGACCACCCGCACCTTGTCCCCGCGGATCGCGCGCCGCAACTGCTGCTCGTAGCTCTTGTTGCGCCGATACAAAAGCGAGATCGCCAGCCCTATGAGCCCGCCCAATACCCCGGCAAAGGTAACAAATCCACCAAATTTGCCGCGATTCTGTTTAGCCACTTCGCCGAGCGTAGTGAACGCAGTCACGCAGTCGTAAAAACGAATAGAGCATCGCGTGGCGAACAGGCTGTCGCCCTGCCTGACTCTGCCCTCGGCGCCAAGGTTCGCCATGTCGGCCTTGAGCGGCTCGCCGAGCAACGAACCGCGCTTCTGGGTCGGCTCGTCCGTCACGGTTTCGATGTAGTGCATGGGCGCAGGCTCCAGGTGCATCCGTGTCAGGGGCGTAAACACGACGTACGCGTCGCCTTGCTGCTCGGTAATTGCCGTCAGCCCGTTGTTCTGGTAAGGCGCAAGATTCTTGTAGATGGCCGTTCCATCCTGCAAGGTGATGTCAGGATTCAATTGCCCGGCAAGATGCGGCGATCGGCCAAGCGCCACAGAGCACTCGATCTTGCCGTTGCGCATGCGGCCGGCGTCGCGCACGTAATCTGACTCGAAGATAAGCGCCTGAAAGTATGCAAGCTCGCTGCTGGAGCAGAAACCGTTCCGCGCCGCACCCATTGCGGCCAGCACCGTTCGCAACTCGGCTGAAGACATTTCGCCATCGGCCATCAGCTGGCCAGCATACTGATCCAGCTGGCTCCCGGCCTGCCACGCCGTAATCTCGCGTGCTAAAAAGTAACCCGCCAAAACACCACACGCAACTCCGATAAACGTAGCCACCAGCGCAAGAGCAAAGCGACGTTTGAAGCTTGCCATTCGGCACCAACCGTTCGAATTTATTGGCCCGTACAACGCTCGACACAGTCCAGGCGCACTGGGCTCCGTTCGCTCATCGGCACCAATCGGGAAAATCTTTAAACGATTACTAATGATTCTCCGTATATTCACAAATTGAGCGAATGGCGCAGCGGGACCTGCCTGTTAAGTAATTTGCAGGACTTTATTGCCTGCACCCGCAGAAATCGGCAGAATCGCCTCGCAGCCATTGAATTTCCGCGGGAATTAGCCTATCCTAGCCTTGCAGACGAGTTTGTCCGCCAGAGAACTACCGTGTGCGCACCGGCTGGCGGAGAGATGAGTGGGCTAATAGCCCACTTTTTATTTGGGGCAAACACTCGGGGACGGCACGCGCTACCCTTCGAATGCCTAATCCCCTAATAATCAAACGTATGCGGGTAGATTTTGATCGCGGACCCCGGTGGGACCGAGGGGCCGGAAAGAAACATAGGCTGGCGGAACGAAGGATTGATGGCAGTCAGGCTGGACGCAATTCGGTCAGCGGCGGAAAGAGTAGCCGCCTCGCACGGGCTAGAAGTGGTGGACGTTGAGTTTTTGGGCCCTGCGAAAGAGCGCACTCTTCGGGTTTATTTGGAGAAGAATGCCGAGGGCCGGGCGCAGTTGAAGGCGCAGATTGAGGCTGCCGGAACCGACGCGGCGGAACTCCCTGAACGGCTCAGCGAGGGCAGGCTGAAGGTTGAACAACTGTCCGGCGTCACACACGAAGATTGCGCCGGGTTCAGCCGCGATTTCGGCGTCCTGCTCGACGTGGAAGACCTGGTTCCGGGTGCAGAGTACACCCTGGAGGCCAGTTCGCCGGGTTTGGACCGAAGGCTGTCACGGCCCGAGGATTTTGAGCGGTTCACAGGGTGCCTGGTGAAGGTGCAGACCTTTGAACCATTGCGCAACAACAGGCATTGGCAGGGCCGACTTATCGCCAGTACCGGCAGCATCATCACGCTCGACCTGAACGCGGTCAAGCAAAACAGCAAGAGCCGAAAAACCGGCGTGAGCACTGTTGAAATCGCTCTTGGCAACGTTGAAAAGGCGCAACTGGTGCCGGAAATCTAGGCTTGGCACCGGACGCTCGAGCGCCCGTAAACATCAAAACCCGAGGGAGGAACGCTGAGCGGCGTTCTCCCCGGAAAACCCCAACTGAATCGGTTCCTGGATTTGCTTCAAAAGTCCCCGCAACCGGGCAGCAATCGAGAGAGTTAGCAGAGTATGGCCAGCGCTTTGTATCAGAGCATCGAGTTGTTGAGTCAGGAAAAGGGCATTGACCCCGCCATCGTGGTTGGCGCTGTGGAGGAGGCCATCGCCCTGGCCACGCGCAAGTACTACAAGACCCAGGAAAACATGCGCGGCGAGCTCAATAAAGACACCGGCGAGATTACGGCCTATATCTACAAGACGGTAGTTGGCAGCGAAGAAGAGATTGAAGATCCGGTGAACCAGATTACGCTGGCAGCGGCCAATGAACTGGCCCCCGGCGTTGAAGTGGGTTCCGAGATCCGCATGTACCGCGATACCAGCCCGCTGGGCCGCATCGCCGCGCAGCTCGCCAAACAGGTCATCTTCCAAAAGGTGCGCGAGGCCGAGCGCGACACAGTGTTCCAGGAGTATGCGCACCGGGAGAAGGAAGTACTGACGGCGACCGTAAAGCGCATCGAGGGCCAGGACGTGATCTACGACCTGGGCAAGGCTGAAGCACGCTGCCCCAAGCGCGAGCAGTCGCGGCTCGAGCAGTTCTCAGTGGGCGAGCGCGTCCGTGTGGTGCTGCTTAAAGTGGATCGCGCCGCCAAAGGGCCGCAGGTCATCGTCTCCCGCGCCGCTCCCGAGCTGGTGCAGAACCTGTTCCAGTCAGAGGTTCCGGAGATCTATGACAACACCGTCTCCATCAAGGCTATTGCGCGCGAAGCCGGCGAACGCACCAAGATCGCCGTACAAAGCCGTGACAAGGATGTGGACCCGGTGGGCGCGTGCGTGGGCATGAAGGGCATGCGCGTGCAGTCGATCATCCGCGAGTTGCGCGGCGAAAAGATAGACATCATCGAATTTTCAGAAGAGATTACAACCTTCGCCGAGAAGGCGCTGCAACCGGCCAAGGTCAGCCGCGTTTCCATCACCGACCTGACAGAAAAGCAGCTTGAAGTGATCGTCGACGACACGCAGCTTTCGCTGGCCATCGGCAAAAAGGGACAGAACGTGCGCCTGGCGGCCAAGCTGCTCGGCTGGAAGATCGACATCAAGAGCG
>CAYZVG010000185.1:0-6386 GCA_964481595.1 uncultured Occallatibacter sp.
CACCTTTATCTCCCGTCCGCTTTGCGTGCCTTCGGGAATCTTCAGGTTGATCGGTCCATCCACGCCGGGAATCTCGAACTCCGTTCCCAGAGCCGCTTGAGGAAAGCTGATGGGGACAACGCAGTGCAGGTCGTAGCCATGGCGCTCGAAAAAGTCGTGCGGCCGCACTGAGAGCACAATGTACAAATCGCCCTTCGGTCCCCCGCCCCGGCCCGTATCGCCCTCGCCCGCGTAGCGAATGCGCGTTCCGTCTTCAACGCCTGGCGGCACTCTCACCTTGAGCTTGACCTCGGCGGTTGTGCGGGTTTCTCCACGGCAACTCTGGCAGGGATCGTTGATTACCGAGCCCAGGCCGCCACATGCGCCACAAGTGCGCGCGACCGAGAAGAATCCCTGCTGATAGCGAAGCTGGCCGCGTCCCTGGCATTGACCGCAAACCGACGGTCCACGTCCTGATGCGCTGCCGCGCCCGCCGCAGGCGGGGCAGGCTTCAAGCCGCCGGATCTTCACTTCGGTTTCCTTGCCGAAGAACGCATCCTCAAAGTCGATCGTCAGGTCGAAACGCAGATCGTCGCCGCGCTGCTGACGGCTGCCGCGCTGTCCTTGGCCGCCCATGGAAAACATTTCGCCGAACAAGTCGCCGAATATATCGCCAATGTCCACGCTGCCGGCGAACGGCCCAGCGCCGTAGCCCTGGCTGCCCAGGCCGGCATGACCGTAGCGATCGTACGCCGCGCGCTTGTCCGCATCGCACAGCACCTGGTAGGCCTCGCTGGCCTCTTTAAACTTTTCCTCAGCCGCGTGATCGCCCGGATTGCGGTCAGGATGGTACTTGAGCGCCTGCTTGCGATATGCGCTCTTCAACGCCTGGTCGCTTGCGTCGCGGGATACGCCGAGAACTTCGTAATAATCTGCTTTGCTCACTTTTGTGTCTGTACTCATTCACTTATTTGTTTGGGATTGTGGGCCACGCGAACCAGTGCTGGACGCAGCAACCGTTCGCGCATCTTGTAGCCGCGGCGAATCTCTTCTGCAATGTGCTGGTCGGGAATGTCTTCCCGCTCTACGGCCCCCAAAGCCTCATGCACACGCGGATCGAAGGCCGCGCCCACGGCGGGAACCGCGCTCACCTGCAACTTCAGCAGAACTTCTTCCATTTGCTTCACGATCAGCGCAACGCCCGACCGCATCTGATCTGCCGTGCTATCGGACTTCAGCGCCAGTTCAAAGTTGTCCATCACCGGCAAAAACTGCTCCACAACATTTCCGATTGCATACTCGCGAAAGTCGATCTTCTCGCGCTCGGCACGCTTGCGCGCATTTTCAAACTCGGCTTGCAGGCGGGCAATGCGATCGAGCAACTGGTCGCGCTCCGCCTTCAACTGGTCGAACTCGGCGCGCAGTACCGGCTCCGCAATGGCAGCGGGGTCGTCTGTGCCGGCAGCAGTGCTGCTGCCCGTCGCGGATTCCTTGCCGGAATCCTGCACAGCTTCAGTACCTTCCGCGGCAATCTCAAGCGGTTCCAACTCGGTCAATTCTTTCTCCCTTTTTCGCATGTCTCTTTTTATTGTCTCAAGAAATCGGCAGCGCCTGATTCCATTGTATTTTGTTGGCAGGCACACAGCCTGCAGCCTGTGCCGCGGGGTTCTACTTATGATGCAGTTGCCGGCATCCAGATTAGATGCAGACCTGAAGCATTCGAATCAAGGCCAGGTGGTATCAACATGCCCTAGTCCGGTGGAATCTCAAGCAGCCTGTCGGAGAGCCGAGCAATGTAGCTCACCGCCTGAATCATCTCTTGATATTGAATGCGCGTTGGCGCAATCACTGCAACGGTGCCCACGTTGACGCCGCCCAGCCGCGCCGGCGCACCGATCAGCACCAGATCCTGCATGGCCGGAGAAGCTTCGTCGAGCCCCACCACCACGCGAACCTCCTGCTGGCGGCCGTCCACGTAGGCCGTGAGCAACTCAACCAGCCTCTGTTTCGTTTCCAGAGCCAGCAGCATCTGCCGCAGCCTTTCGCGGTCCACTTCAGTCGAGATCAGGTTCGCCATTCCGTCGATAAAAATCTCCGGAGCGGCGTTTCCTTCCGCCAGCGCGCCATTGCGGCAAAGCTCCTCAACCGACGCCAGCATCTGGCGGTAGGCTTCGCGCTCCACATCCACGCGGCGCGTAATCTCAGTGCGAATGCGATCGACCGGCCATCCGCGAAAATTCTCGTTCAAATACCGCGCAGAGGTTTCAAGATCGATATGCGTCAGGTCGCGCTCCAGAACCAGTACGCGGTCTTGCACCGTGCCAGCCTGCGTTACCAGAACCACCAGCACACGCCCGGCAGAGAGCCGCGAAAAGTGGATATGTTCCAGCACCTGCTTTTCAACGGAACCGGCCAGCGCCACGCCCAGGCCCTTCGAAATAAGAGCCAGCACATGCGAGGTGCGCTCAAGGTAGTCGTGCGAGCTTGAAACGCCGGAGAAGCTTTCGGCAATCTGTCCCATGCGGACCTCGCTCAGTTGCGAGGGGCCCTGTTGCGCCGCACCGGTGGATTGCTGCCCTGCGGCCATGCGTGTGGATTGCGTAATCTGCTCTACGTAGTAGCGAAAAGCCGCGGCGGTGGGAATCCGTCCGGCAGAGGTGTGCGGCTGCTCCAGCAGGCCTGCGTCGCCCAGCACGGCCATCACGTTGCGCAGCGTCGCCGAACTTAAACCCTCCCGATCGGTGAAAAGCCGTGCAAGCGCCTGCGAGGCCACCGGTTCGCCGGTGGCAATGTACAGCTCGATGATGGTGGTCAACACCAGCCGCTCACGCGGGCTGAGTCGTAGATCAGGCATCTTCCCCGCTTTGCTGAATTCCTGGCGGCTGTTTCGCCAGATCGAGCTGGCCAAGTCTAATCCGCCGGCCCCAATCTGCTAAGTACTTAAACAAAAGCAATTTATTGCGGATATAGAGGTAGTACCCCATTCAAATTGTAGGGAGGGTTGAATCGCAGTGTCAAGGTTGCACGGCGTCCGGCGGCCGCTTGTAGTAACCTGCGCCGGCCCAAACTGCAATGTTCGGCGAGCGCTTTGCCCCATTGCGCCGGATGGAGGAAGATGGATGTGCGCTTGCAACTCCGTTCGGCAGTGCGGCAAAGGTGTCGGTCTGGTCCACGCCGCTCGATCAGCGAGTCTGGGTTGCCAAACGGGAAGGTATCGCAATCATGATCCGCAGTTTTGCCTGGTTACTTGCGTCAGCGATGGTGTTTTTCGCAATCGGGAGCGCACACGTGCGCGCTCAGGACGTGGCGGCGCAAGCGGCCTTCGACGCAACCGCCTGGCAACAGGACTTGGCAGCGTGGCGGTCGCAGCGCGAAATAGAAATCTCAGCGCCCGACGGCTGGTTGACGCTCGCGGGTCTTGAATGGCTCAAGCCCGGCATCAACTCCGTCGGATCGGCGGCGGACAACACGATTCGTCTGGCCAGCGGCGCGCCCGAACATCTTGGCCTGCTCACCGTGATGGGTGGCTCGAACGCAGAAAAGCAAGCCAAGGCCGCATCAACAAGCGGAGTGGTGCAACTGCTCGCGCCCTCCGCAGGATTCCCCGACGGCATGCAGTTGGATGGCAAGAAGGCGCGCGAGGGCGAGCTTGCGACAGAGGGCGCGAAACCTTCCACCATCTCCTGGCGGGGTTTGTCGCTGGTGGTGCTCAAGCGCGGCGACCGCTTCGTTTTGCGCATCAAGAATGCGGATTCGCCGGTGCGCACGGGATTTCGCGGGTTGCACTGGTACGCGCCCGATCCCCGCTACCGCATTACTGCCCGATGGGTTCCCTTCAAGCCGGCACTGGTTGAGGAGATCCCCACCGTTCTTGGAACCACGCTCAAGCTCCCCGCTCCCGGTCTCGCCATCTTCCTGGTCGACGGCAAGATCGAGCAGCTTGAGCCGGTTCTCGAAGACCCATCTTCAAAAACACTGTTCTTCATCTTGAGAGATGAGACGAGCAAGACAGCTACCTACGGCGGGGGGCGCTTTCTGCATACTGGATTTCCCGATCATGGGCTCGATGAACCCGGCAGCCTCACTCTCGACTTCAACCGGCTTGAGAATCCGCCCTGCGCCTACACCATCTACGCCACCTGCCCGCTGCCGCCGAAACAAAACCAGCTCGATATAGCAATTGAGGCCGGGGAGCAACGTTACGTCCGTTAGCCCGTCTTCATCATTAGCGGACTCAGTTTGCCACGAGTCGCAGTACAATTCACTGTTCTACCGAGCCGCACCTATCCACGGCCATTTGCGTTTGATTTTCTGGGGAGGCGTTATGAAGTTCAGATTTGGAAGCCCGGCTGCCTGTCTGGCCCTTGCTTTTGTATTTATCACCGCTGCTCCCGCCTCTCATGCTCTCTTATCGAAGAGCCAGGAGAAGCAGGCTCACAAGATGCAGAGCAGACTGGCCAAGTATCCTGCCGGAAGCTTTCTGCACCTTACTTTCCGCGACGGAACGCAATCCAACGGCAAACTTGGCGCGCTTGCCGATACGGGTTTCAGTTTTGCCAATGCCGATTCCAACACCAATGAGACCCACGCCTACAGCGACGTAACCAAGATTCAAAAGGGCAAGCAATACATCGGCGAGGGAACTGCGCCCCATCATCACATTCACGTCTTCTAGGGTTCGGAATGTGGAGAAATGCTCTAGATAGCCAGCAGGACAACCGCCAGCACACAGGCTCCAATCAGCAGGCTCATCGCGTCAGTCAAGGCAAACACCACGGGGTCCTCATTGAGCTTTCCCCGCGAGGCCAGCAGCCACACGCGGCAAAGCCAAAGAATCATGAGCGGCATCATCAGCCAAAGCAGCGCGGGCTTTCTGTAAAGCGCCGTCACTTCGTTGCCGCTGATGTAGATTACAAAAATCACCACTGCCGCAAATGCGCTGGAGGTGCCGAAGGTGCGTAGCTGCTCGAAGTCGGCCAGCACATAGCCGCGTCCGTTCCTGGGAACGGCGCCGCTGGCGCGCAGGGTCTCCAGCTCAGTGAATCGCTTGGCGATGGCCAGTGAGAAGAACAGGAACACCGAGAAGCCGCTCAACCAGTGAGAGAGGGGATATCCGGTGGCGGCGCTGCCTGCGAGCAGCCGCAGCGTGTACAAGCCGGAGAGGATCAGTACATCCACCAGCGGAATGCGCTTTAAGTAGCTGGAATAGGACAGAGTGCCCACCGCGTAAAGAAGTAGCCAGGCTGCAAAGGCAGAAGGAAGCGCGCGCGTCCCGGCAAAGGCAACCAGAAAAAAGACAATTGAAAGCGCAAACCCGCTAATTGGGGAAAGATCGCCCGAGGCAAAGGGTCGCCGTCGCTTCTTCGCGTGATACCTGTCCGCTTCGACATCGAGAAGGTCGTTTGCAATATAAGTGGCCGATGCGGTGAGCGAAAAGCAGGCAAAGGCAAGCAGAGCTTTCAGCAGGATGCCGGGCTTCAGGCTGTGGGCGAGCAGCGCGGGAAGAAAGATGAGCAGATTCTTGGCCCATTGATGCGGTCGAATGGCGCCAACCAGAGAGCGCAGCGGCGATCGGCGATCTCGAAATTCGAGTGCCGGGCGAATTCCGCTCGATTTCATCTTGATCTTCAGTGACAAGCTGGGATTCGCAACCATGGGTTGAGTGGCGTGCGCCAGTAGCGGCAGATCCGTCAGGCTGTTGCCGATGTAGTCGAAATCCTGCCGGCCCAGGCTTGCGCGTAGCCCATCGAGCTTCTTGTTCCCGGTAAGATTCGTGATGCCATCGGAGCCGAATACTCCGTTGAAGAGACCGAGATGGCTGGCAACCCGGCGCGCCAGCTCAACATTCGCGCCGGTTGCCAGGTAGATTTCGCGGCCCTGTCTATGCTGTTGCTCAAGATAGTGCAGAACCTTGTGGTTGTAGGGCAAATGCGTCACGTCGAGAGCGATGGACGCGGTAACAAACTCTTTAAACGCCGCTTTGCCCTGAAGCAAGCGGCCAGGCAGCGCCAGCAATAGCTTGGGACGCCTGCGCGCTAACGCAAGCAGCGAATCTTCCAGTGTGTCGGACTTTACCAGCGTGCCGTCCAGGTCCACGCAAAGCGGTCGCAACTCCGTTGCGGCCGATTCTGGTTGGGACACGATTTGGGACAACCATTCACCTCGTCGCGCGTCGGCAGATTTCAAGACTGTTCTGAGCGCAAAAGCAGTTCCGGCCCAGCTTGCAGTTCTCTGCGGCGCTTTTATCGGGGAGATTTGTGGAACGAGTTGAGTATACCGCCGATACTCGACGGAACAAACACACTCTGCTTGAATGGACAGGCCCCGCTCGCATGACTGCCGGCGTGCACGGGGGGATTTGGT
Organism: uncultured Occallatibacter sp.; assembly: GCA_964481595.1. Lineage (GTDB taxonomy): Bacteria > Acidobacteriota > Terriglobia > Terriglobales > Acidobacteriaceae > Telmatobacter. Next base: position 6,343 of record CAYZVG010000185.1, read on the forward strand.
GGAGCTGAGCGGGATCGAACCGCTGGCCTCCTCGTTGCGAACGA
>CAYZVG010000186.1:0-6380 GCA_964481595.1 uncultured Occallatibacter sp.
CTTGGGCGGCAACTGACCGCCGGAGAAGCCGTCAATATAAATCTGTCCGCCGTTGGGTCCAGCGGCCGGACCGGCGAGTGCGGTGAGTTCGCTCGAAAGCTCATCGGGATCGTCGGAGAGCGCATCCAGAGCCTTGCCCTTGATCTCGATAGCGCTGGCGTTGTTGTCGGCGCTGGTGTCAACGGTGGTTCCCTCATCGCTGACCGTTACCTGCTGTGCGACGTTGGGGAGATCGAGCTTGATGATTACGGTGACGGGCCTGTCGCCCTTGACGACCACCTGCTTGGGTTTCGACGTGGAGAAGCCTTGCGCAGACGCCGAGATGGTATAGGTTCCGGCTGCGATCTTGCTGAACGAGTAGGCTCCCGTTGCATTGGCAGTGACGGTTTGCGGCGCGCCGCTGCCGCCGGCCAGCGTAACTGTGGATGAGGAGATGGCCGCGCCGGTGGGGTCGGTCACGGTTCCTTGCACACTGGTGGTTTGCGCACCAGCGGTCCCTATCAACGCGCTGCCGATCAGCAGTGTTCCTAATATGTCTCTAAGCAGGCTTTGTTTCTTCATCGCCGTTCCTTTCACTTCCGCAAGACGAGCTTGCATCTCAAGAAGAACGCTTCTTGCAAGGGAGTGCGGTCAAATTAGGTAAATGTGTGTAACGCGCCCTCACCGGTTTCGTGACAATTTGTTACAGTAATGGCACGTTGTTCACCTTGACCTGACGTAGGCTCAAGTGAAAGGCGGGTGACGGGCATGATGCCTGTAGACGAAGTTCTACTGATCGACGACGATGTTGAGCTGTGCTCGATGCTGAAAGAGTATCTGGGGCGGTATGGATTCCATGTGACCGCGGTGCATCGGGGCGACTCTGGCCTGCAAATGGCTGTCGAGCGGTCTTTCGTTCTGGTTCTACTGGACGTGATGCTGCCCGGCCTGGATGGTTTTGAAGTTTTGCGCCGCATTCGCGCTTCGTCCAAGGTGAGCGTGCTGCTGCTGACGGCGCGCGGAGAAGATGTCGATCGAATTGTAGGCCTGGAGATTGGCGCGGACGATTACCTGCCCAAACCCTTCAACCCGCGAGAACTGTTGGCGCGGATGCGGGCCGTGCTGCGCAGAAGCTCAGGAATACCGGCATCGCAGGAGCAATCGATTCTGCAAGTGGAAGAACTGGAGCTGAACCGCTCGGCGCGTACGGTGTTTCAAGGCGACAAGAGGATCGAGCTGACGGATGTGGAGTTTTCGCTGCTGGAAGTGCTGATGGGCGCTCCAGGAAAGGTCGTCAGCCGCGAAGAGATCTCGGAGAAGGTGCTGGGCCGTAAGTTTCATCCCTTCGATCGCGCGCTAGACATGCATGTGAGCCGCTTGCGGCGGAAGCTGAATGAAGCCGGCATTCAAGAAGACCAGGTCAAGACGATTCGCGGGGCCGGGTATCAACTTGCGGTGCAGCGTGATCGCCAGCTGGCAAAGGATTGAGCGATGCGCAGTCTATTCCTTAAAGTCTTTACCATTTTCTGGATTGCCCAGAGCCTGATTTTCATCATCTCGACGGCGCTGATTGTGCGGCACCATTTCGAAGGCCCGGAAGCTACGTTCGATGCGCTGGCAAGCAGCATGAGGGCGAATGCGAGTATCGCAGTCCACTCCTACGAGCGAGGCGGCTGCGACGCGCTGCAATGGTACGCCACCAACATTGAGCAGGACATTGCCCTTAAGGATGCGAGTGGACATGTGCTTTGCGGAGCCACCGGTTTTGGCGGCGTCGAGAACGACCCCGAATCGTTTGCGCACGTAAGCGGCATGCAGGTGGGGAATAGATTCATCACACATTTGCCGGTGCTATCGCAGAGCGGTAAGCAATACTCCTTTTTGCTGAGCAAGGCGCATACTCCCCGGAAAGTGAGTTTGTACGACGACCTGCTGGCCTTCTCGTTTCCGCAACTGCCGGTGGCAATCGTCATTGACGGGTTTACCACCTTTGCTCTCGTTCTGCTGTTTACGCGCCCGGTAGGTCTGCTGCGGAAAGCAACGCGCGACCTTGCTGCGGGAAAACTGGAAGTTCGCATCAAGACATCTTCGCCGCAATCGCGTTCATTTTCCGGCGATGCGTTCAGCGCGCTGACGCACGACTTTAACCACATGGCAGAGCGGTTGCAGTCGCTTGTGGATGCGCAAAAGCTGCTGCTGCGCGATGTTTCGCACGAACTGCGATCTCCCTTGTCGCGCGTAAGCGTGGCGCTTGAGCTCGCCCGCGAAGACGCGGACCCCTCGATGACGGCGCACCTGAATCGCATCGAGCGCGAGACAGAAAAGCTGAATCTGCTGATCGGCCAGTTGCTGACTCTCTCGTCAATGGAAGCGATCGAGAAGCGCGAGACTTTTAAACCGCTCTCACTGAATCATCTGATCGAGCGCATGGTTCCGGATGCGGAGTTTGAAGCGCATCAATCGCAATGTTCTGTTGTTTTCCATGCGAACGCGGATTGCGCAGTGCTCGGAAGCGAGGAACTACTTTATCGGGCAATCGAAAACGCGGTGCGCAATGCGATCCGCTACACGGCGACGGGAACCGAGGTTGAGATTGTGCTTACCGCTGCGAAAACGCCGGGAACTCACGAGGCAATCATCGATATCAGCGACCGCGGCCCCGGCATTCCGGAAGATCAGCGCGATGCAATCTTCCGTCCGTTCCATCGCGTGGATTATGCGCGTAGCGCAGACACGGGCGGATTCGGCGTAGGTCTGGCGATTGCCGAGCGGGCCGTTCGCATTCACCACGGGGAGATGCACGCCCTGGCGCGCGAAGGCGGCGGCACCACCATTCGCATCACGCTTCCGGCCGTCGAGTTCGAGGAGCATGGGTCGATTGCTTCCGATGTTTTTTGGCCTGCCTGAGCGCGCTTTCTGCACCGGGTGTTCAGCCATAAGCGCTAATTTAGAGCGTTGTTCCTTCCGAACAGGCGTTTACACAGCCCGGACAATGAATGGGCAACGCGCCTTGGTCACCAACTCCACGTGTACCCAATGCCCGTGGTGGTGTACCAGGGCACGGTCGGGATCTTGTTGTAGCTTTCCTGAATCCAGATCGAGTTGTGATCGTTAAAGTGGATTGCCGCACCGAGCGCCTCTCCGTCGTAAAAACGATTCTCGACGTGTGCAACACCCGTGAAGCTGGTGAGTCCGGCCTGCACCCAGGTATATCCGGTGACTACTTTAGTTTTGGGGATTCCGAAATTCTTCATAATTCCCAGTGCCTCGGTATGCGATCCGAAGGTGGTGTGGAAGAAGCCATGAGAACCAGCGTTCTCATAGGTGTAGGCGAAGGTCAGTTCATCGCCTATTGGATCCTTTTTCAAGAAGCCAAAAGTGTGGCCAATGCCTATGTTCAGGTTTGCTCTTGGTACCAAGCCTGGGCGGTCGAAGTCAGAGCCTGGCATCAGGAATACATCAGTTGAGGTACTTGCGTCTGGCGCCGTCTGTCCGGAAGCCGGAGGTGTGGTTTGAGCGGAAAGTGTGCCCCCGAGGAGCAAGGCAAGGGTGCATGTGTAAAGACCTCTGTTCAGGACTGTCTTCGCAATCATTCTTAGCGCCTCTTGAAGTGACCGTGAATTTGGAGCAAGATCACGGGCTGAGTTGCAATGCAGTAGTCATGATTAGAGAGGCGAACTTGTAAATGATGTGTAAAGGCGATGAGAACCCTACCATTATGCGAAATGGTTTGGAGGGCTTGAGCCTGTGTTCAGATAGAACCCAAGTATTGCGCCGGGTCCAGTCATGCGAACGATAGAAAATTAGTTGATGAAAACGGATCGAGTTGCGTTTCCTGATCCGACACGACCCGTTTATCGTGTTTCAACCGGGCATCGAGAAGCGTATTGCATGTAGCGCCGGGTTTGCTACCAGGTAAGGTGCAGCAGCGAAGTGGCCTGGCGCGGCAGAGTGGCGGCAATCGTCACTTTGCCGCCGCTTACATTGAGCCACTGCGGCGAATCAAATAGCTGCAACTGTCCCGCGGCTTTCAACTGCGCGTATTGCTCCGGAGTTGGCGACTGCGGCGAACTCATCGCCTTCCAAACTGTGTAGGCATTGCTGTGCGTGTCGTCGATGCGAAACTGTTCCAGCAAAACCCGTTTGACGCCCACCGGTATTCCAGAGACAGTTACCTGCACATCCGCGGCGGGAGCGGGCAGATCGTCGTCGTGGTAATTCCACACCATGATTGCGGCTTCATGCGCGGTCTTGGTGGCGAAGGCATCAACATCCGCTGATTGACGCACGCCTTCATTCACAAGTTGACTCAGCGGAATCTGCCCGGTGCTGCTGGTGGCAACGCGTTCGCCTTTCATCATTCCAGCCATGCGAAAAACATTCAGGATTGGCTTGTCGATGCCATTGGTCGCCAGCGTGCGAAATCCCTCAAAGTAGCCTTTGCCCTCGAACTCAAACGACCAACTGAGCATGGAGATCAGGTTCACGCCGTCCTCATCTTGAAGATCGAGCATGGCCTTCATGGCGACGGCGGTGTACGCGGGATAGAGAGGGCCGTTCCGGTACGAGTTCGCGGGATTCACTTTCATGGAGCAACCCGCGCAGCCTTCGGGATCGGCTTCGCTCAGAATGATCGGAATGTGCTTCAACCGCGGGTATTTGGCCACGATCTTGAAACCGGCCTGCGTGTTGCTCAACTCCGCGCCAATCCCCATGCGCACATGTCCGTTGACCATGCGCGTACTTCCTTTGGGATGAAAGGTGATGAAGTCGAGCGGAATTGATTTTCCGTCAGCGGCGCTCTTGTCGCTGAGGCAATGCTTCAAGAAAGCGTCGAGGTAAGCAGCCGCTTTTGCGCCTGCCGGGCCGGTGGTTGCGGGTCCACCAACCATTGCATTGGGCAGCGCCGCGCGCACGCCTGTAACCGCATAGTCGTAGAGCTTGAAGTACTCCGCCTCTGTTCCATGCCAGTAGACGATGTCGGGCTCGTTCCACACTTCGAAGTACCATGTACTCACCTCGGCGCGGCCATAGCGCTCAACCAGGTGCTCAACATACTTGTGCACCAACTCGCCCCACATTTTGTAATCCCTGGGCGGGTTGTTTACCGAACCACCCATAGTTGGCGCGGGATAGTGGAGCTGATACTCGGTGATGCCCGGAACCTCAGATGCGAGATCCCGCGGCATAAAGCCCAGTTCGACAAACGGCTTGACGCCTGCGTCTTTATAGGCGTCGAAGGTTTGGTCGGTAATGGTGAAGTCATACACCGGCCTGCCGGCGGCGTCGAGACTGAAGACGTTGGACGAACTCCACTTCAGCTCCGGGATTCCGTTGCCCGACGTCAACAGATGATGCGCGCGAATGTAGACCGGATTGGGGCTCAGGTCGTGAAGCTCGCGCAGCAACTGGCGGCCGTACTTTGCCGTGGTGTAGTTCGACTCATCGTAGCCGAACCATCGGTAGATAGGCTTGTATGTGCCTTGCGCCGTGGCCAGATCGACGGTCACGTTGACCGGCGTTTGCGCGCGGCCTGTCGCCGCCAGAAGAGCGGCACTCAAGATCCATCCAGATAGTTTCAAGGTCTGCCTGATTTCTCCCATGCGGGCGAGCGAAAATGGCGGTGCCGGCTACACTGATTCGATCAATCGTCACGAGAGAGTACGCTGACCTGGCAATGATAGCGACGCCGAGCTGAGTTGCCTAGAGCGACTGGAAAAGCCGGGTCAAGGTCCGGAGCAGAAGCCGTTCAATTATGATGAAATTGGCGGCGTAATTCTTCCTCAAGAGTTTTCAGTGGAGTATCCCGCCCGATGTAACCAGGGACAAATGACAGAATCGAAAGCCAGAAAAGTCGAGCTGTTCGACACCAGCCTGCGCGATGGTCTGCAACAGCCGAATCTCCAAATCTCAACGCCGAATGCCGTCATGCTTCTGCAGCGGCTGTCTGCTTTTGGCGTCCGTTATGCCGAAATCGGATTTGCAGGCGCAAACCAGTTTGTCACCGACCTGACCGTGGCGCTCAAGTCGGCCGATACCGGCGCGATGCGGCTGGCCCTTTTCGGCAGATCGCGCGGACGCGGCATCAAGGTGCAGGATTGGCCCGATGCGCAGTTTATTGTTGCGCATAGAAACCGTGTTCCGGCTGCGGTGATCGTCGTGAAATCGCGATTACTCGACATTACAAAGTCGCTGGAAACCACGCCGGAAGAAAATTTGCTGATGGTCTCTGAGACCATCCAGTATTTGCAGGACCACGGCCTGGAAGTGTTGGTGGATTTTGAGCACGCGATGGATGCGGCTTGCGGCCGGCGCGAGAACGGCAACCCCTGCGACGCGGAAGAGAAGAAGCGCGGAGCGGATTACTTCGACCGCATGATCGAAAAATGCGTTGATCTGAA
>CAYZVG010000187.1:0-6377 GCA_964481595.1 uncultured Occallatibacter sp.
CCAAGCTGGGCAAGCCGGTGGACGAGAAAGAGTGGGGCATGACGCCGCCCACGGTCAACGCGTATTACGATCCCTCGTTCAACGACATCAACTTCCCCGCCGGCATTCTGCAGCCTCCATTCTTCGATTTCAAGATTGACCCAGCGGTGAATTTCGGCGGCATCGGGGTGGTGATTGGCCACGAGATGACACACGGGTTCGACGATCAGGGATCGCAGTTCGACGGCAAAGGCAACCTGCGTGACTGGCAGACGCCGGCCGACCGCAAGGCCTTTACCGAGCGCACCGAGTGCGTGGCAAACGAGTACAGCGGCTTTGAGGCTGCGCCGGCCACGGCAGACACAACCGCGCAGTTCCTGAATGGACATTTGACGCTGGGCGAGAACACCGCCGACAATGGCGGACTGCGCATCGCCTACATGGCCCTGGCCGATACGCTGGCCGCCGAGGGCAAGCAAATGGATGAAAAGATCGACGGCTATACCGAAGCGCAGCGGTACTTTATCGGCTTTGCACAGGTATGGTGCGATAACACGCGCGATGCCACGGCGAGGCAATCTGCGCTGACCGATCCGCACTCTCCCGGCAAGTGGCGCGTGGACGGGACAGTGCAGAACTTCGACGCCTTTGGAAAAGCCTTTGGCTGCACCAAGGGCCAGCCCATGTATCCGGTGAACTCCTGCCGCGTGTGGTAACGGCGCACCTGCCCGGCGCACCCACCGAGTGCGCCGGGGCGGTGATGACGTTTGCCCCCGCCGGTCCGTCCAACCTGAAACCGGGCAACAGGTTATTGGGAGCGTTCCTTTGGCTGCTATGCTTGGGCAATCGTATTGTCCAGCAATCCTCTTAAGGAAACTAGGCACAAGCAGCCCTCGGCTTTTACAATGCTCAAGGGACCCGTCCCAACCCAGCTCTGCTCGGGAACGACCAAACTTGGCGGCGCACGCCGGACCAGGATGAAGGATTGGCATGAAGTTTAAGAAATTCTGCAAGGCACTGCTCGTGAGCGCTCTTTCGGGCGGTGTGATCCTCGGCGTATCGTCTTGCGTTCGCAGTTATTCGGTTGGCTACATTTATGTCACCGGCACGGTAACGGCCCAAGCCACCGGCGACGGCATCATCAGCGGATACAAGATCGACCACAACACGGGATTCCTCACGCCGATCAATGGCATGCCGGTCTCGTCGGGCGGCGCCAATCCTGGCAGAGCCGTCCTTGTCCAAAGCAGCCGGTTCTTTTATGTGCTCAATCAGGGGCTCAACGCCCAGGGCGGCACCACCTGCACCGCCGCCAATCCCTGCTTGAACTCCAATATCACCGCATTCGCCGTCGGTGGCAACGGGATTCTCACGCCGCAGGGTCCGCCTTATTACACCCAGGGCATCAACCCGTTCCGCCTGATCGCCGACACCACAGGCAGTTACCTTATGGCCCTTGACCAGGAGGCGCCTTCCAACGCGGTCTGCAGCCTGGCGCTTGGCTCCTCGGCCACTACCTGCGCGGACATCACCATCTTCCAGGTGAACCAGAACACCGGCCGTCTCACGCTGGTTCCTAACGCTCAGCTCTCGTCGGCCAGCGGCGCCTCGATCAACTACTTCCCGGTCCCGTCCAACCCGATCGACTTCGTGCTGGCGTCCACTACTATCTTTACGCTCTACGGTACCCCGGCAACCGGCGACTACGTGTATCCGTACACCTACTCCACGTCCTCCGGCCAGTTAACCGAGACCCAAAACAGCCCTCAGCCGCTCAACATTGCACAAGCGACGGCGCTGGTAAGCTCCAATGGCGTGCTATATGTTCTGGATAACGAGGCGCCAAACCCGAATCCGAACAAGGCCACCAGCCAGATTCTGCCTTTCCTCGCAGTGGTGAACGGCTCGTTGGATGCGCAGACCGGCGGCGCAATTGCCGACGATCCCGATCTATCCAATCCCATTTACCTGCTTGTCGAATCCAAGGGCAAGTTCCTCTACGTGGCCAACCAGGGCAACAATACTCTGGGCGTAAATGCGAACAGCGGAATCGCCGGCTACTTTATTACGACAACGCCGTCCTGGGCCACGACGCCTTTGACTCCGCAGACTTACGGAACCGGCTCCGGGCCGCAGTGCTTGGTTGAGGATCCTTCCGACCAGTTCATTTACACCGCCAACTTTAACGATTCGTCCATTACGGGCCGGGCGATTGACGTAAACGACGGCGTGCTCAACCCCCTGAACGTAGCCAACAGCTACAAGCTCCCGGGCCAGGCCAACTGGTGCCTGGTGGATGGACGCACAGACTAAGAATCAGGGCCGTAAGGAACTCCGGCTGGTGCGTGAACGCGCAGTTGAGCGCCGCAGCCAGTCGGGTTCGGGCCCCGTCTTAAAAAGAATTCAGCCGAATGCCGGGAGATGCCGCAGTTCCGGGCGCTTCGCAGTTCGATCTCAAACCCGATTTCCTGGAGCCCGCGGTTGGGCGCCGTGACGAAAGATGCGCATGAAGTTGAACAAATCGAGCCAGCTTGTGCTGGTCTCAGCAGCCAGCCTTCTCGCGGCTACGCTTGTGACCGCCTGCTCGCAGTTTACTCAAACCCTTACCGTGGACTTTGTCTATGTGGCCAGTTCAAAGGCTGCCGGCGCAAACAACTACGGCGAGATCAACATCTTTGAAATAAACTCCGAGTCCGGCGCCATGCGCCAGATCCCCGCCTCACCGGTCCCTTCCGGCGGACGCCAGCCTGTCGCCGAAGCGGTCTCCGCCGATAACTCCAGTCTCTTTGTTGTGAACCAGGACGACAACACCATCGTTCAGTTCATCATTGGCAACGACGGCAAGCTCTATCCCAATAACACCGTGAATACGCCCGGCGTTTACCCGCTGGCAGTGGCCGCAAACAAGTCAGACCTGTTTGTGGTGGACACCTACCAGCCGCTGCCCAACTGCTCCACCGCATCTCCCTGCTCCGGCTCCATCGCGGTCTTTCCGCTGCTGGCCGGCGGCTCGGCCAGCGGCGCGCCTTGCGCCACCAGCGTCTGCATCGGAACCGCGGCCACCAACTCCAGCGTGAGCGGACAGTATTGGCCGCTCGCCGTCCCCGGAAAGAGCGGCGACGTGATTGTGCCCACCGGGGTCAACGTTCTGCCCTCGGGCAACTTTGTTTACGTCACCGCTTACGACTCATCGAGCAAGCCCATTCATACCGGATATGTATTCGCATTCGCGGTCGGTTCAGGTGGAGTTCTAACCCCGGTGAACGGCTCCCCCTTCGCCGCCGGCACGCAGCCATCGGCCGTCGCCAGCGATTCTACCGGCGCCTATCTGTATGTGACCGACTACGCCGCCGGCAACGTGCAGGGCTTCGACATCTCGTCTGGAGCACTCACGCCCATGCCAGGCAGCCCGTTTGCGGCCGGCAACCAGCCCGCCGCCATTGTTGTGGACCAGTCATTCTCTTTTGCTTATGTGGCGAACGCCGGCGACTCGAATGTGACCGCCTACTCGATGAGTAAAGGCGCGCTCACCAACGTTGGCGCCTACGCCACGGGAATCCAGCCGGTGGCCCTCGGTCTCGATCCCTCGACGGCGCATTTTCTCTTTATCGCCAATTTTCTTGGCAATAATATCTCCGGCTTTGAACTGAGCCAGACTGCGGGCACTCTGCTCATCTCGCAAGGCTCGCCGTTCCCGTGCAATGCCCTGCCTACCGCCGTTGCGGCCATTCCTCACAACGGCACGGGCGCAGGAATTCAGCAGTAAACACCGCCTTCGGCGGCACATTCGGAGCTATTCGCACTACCCCGTAGCTGGCTTTTACAATAGCTACTACGGGACAACCTAAACGAGTTTTTTTGCGGGCCCGGATTCGGTGGCCCACAACGAAGGAAGCGCATGAAGTTCAGCAAATTGAGCCAGCTGTTCCTGGTCTCTGTGATTGGTCTCGGAGTGGCGTCACTCCTGACAGCCTGCCAGCTTGTGACTGTCGACTACGTCTTTGTGGCCGACTCCGCCGGCAATACACCCAGCAGCCCAGGACAGATTGAAGTTTTTGCGGTCGACTCGCAGTCGGGCGCGCTGCGGACAGGCGCTCCTACCGTGGCTACCGGCGGAGCACAGCCGGTCGCGCTCGCCCTTACCTCGAACTACTTTCACCTCTATGTGGCCAACGCCGGCAGCAACAACGTGGTGCACTTCTCCATCGACGGCCACGGCAACCTGACCAAGCAGGACACGATCATGTTGACCGCGGCTCCAGTTGCCTTGGCCGTCAACTCCACCAACAGCTTCCTGTATGTGGTTTCAGGCGGCAGTTCGCCAACGCTGACCGAGTATCCGCTGTCCAGCTCAGGCACCATCGGCACATTCACGGCCACTGAGCCGTTTTCGCTCAATTGCACCAGCGCTTCGGCCAGTTATCCTTCCGATACCATCGTTCCCACCGCGGCCACTGTCATTGCCAACGCGAACAACGTTTACATTGCGGCCTACGATTCCTCGGCATACAACCCCAGCGGCGCGGTCACCAGCACTGCCAATCCCGGATGGATCTTCGGTTTCGCCGTAGGCGCCAACGGCGCGCTCACCGCGCCCTCAGGAAACTGCAGCAGCTCGGTTGCCTACGACGTGTATAAGGCAGGCATCAAGCCCAGCGGCATCACCGGCGACCCGGTCAGCCGTTTCATCTATGTCACCGATTTCGCATCGAACGAGCTCATCGGCTATTCCATCCAGAATGCCGGTACGTTGAGCTTCATGGTCAACGGACCGTTCAAGACCGGCAACGAGCCTTCCGGCGTCGCAGTCGATCCGCGCGGCGTTTACCTTTACGTCACCAATCAGCTCGATTCCAACGTCTCGTCTTTCTCCATCGCTCTGCCCACCGGGACCCCCTCGACCGTCATCAACGTGGTTACGGGCACTTCCTCAGGAACAGATGTGCAGCCCGTCGCGCTAGCAATCGATCCGGCCCTGGGCCGCTTTATCTATACCGCCAATCGCCTCGGCAACTCCGTTTCCGGACTGATGCTCAACCCCGATACGGGCGCATTGAATGTGACGCAGGCAACCCCGTACCCCACCAGTGGGGCCAATCCCTCGGCGCTGGCTATCGTTCCCCACGGCAACCACTCTATCCAGGCCGTAACGCCGTAATATCTGCAGTTGCCAGCAGAAAATAAAAGCCCGGCCCTCACGGCCGGGCTTTTATTTTCTGCTGAGCGGATCGAGCCACCTTACCGCCTTTTTCAACTATTTTGCCGGCCGACTGGAATTCTTTTTGCTATGTGCCGATAGAGGGATATCTCATCGATGTCTCATCAATCGATCACTCTCGGCGGAAGGAGAATTCAAATGTCCGTAGCGGGAATTTCAAGCGCAAGTTATTCGAGTTATAACTCGCAGAGCAACCAAGGTCCATTCCAGGACTATTGGCCGGAGTTCAAGCAGCTCGACAAAGATCTGCAGGCCGGCAACCTGAGCGCTGCGCAAACGGACTTTGCCAACCTCCTGAAGAATGCGCCACAGCTCGCGTCCAATGCCTCGTCGCAGACCGGAAGCCCCATTGCGCAGGCTTTCAAGCAGCTCGAACAGGACCTGCAGGCTGGGAATCTTTCGGCCGCACAGCAGGACTTTGCGACCATCAAGCAGGACTTCAAAAGTCTGAACACGCAACAGAGCCAAGCTTCCCAGGACAGCGAGAGCGTTGAAGGCCACAGTCACCATCACCTTGGCGGCGACGAATCAGACAGCAGTTTCAGCTCACTCTTCAGCCAGTTGGGCAAGGAACTGCAATCGGGCGATCTCTCCTCTGCGCAACAGACCTTCAGCACCCTGGAGCAGGACTTCTCATCGAATTCGCAGCAAAGTGGACAGACTGCATCCGATCAGGCGAGCACGAGCAGCGTTTCAGTAAATGTTTAGCGGTCGGCTGGAATCCTCTCCGGAATGTGTCGATGGAAATGTGCGCGCCAACCAGATGAAGCTGGCTGAAGCGTGCGGAGAATGAATATGTCAGTATCCGGTATTCTCAGCAGTAGCTTCTCGAACTCCGATATTCAGAGCAGCCAAAGCGAGTTCCAAAAGTTCCAGCAGGAATTGCAGCAGCTCGGACAAGATCTGCAGTCGGGAAACCTGAGCGCCGCCCAAGCGGACTTTGTCACCTTGCAGCAGGATGCGCCGCAGAGCGCTGCCAGTGCATCCTCCAGCTCCACCACCTCGACTCAAAGCGAAAATCCAATCGAACAGGCATTCAAGCAGCTCGCGCAGGATCTACAGTCGGGAAACCTGAGCGCCGCTCAGCAGGATTACGCGACCATCCAGCAGGACGCGCCGCAGAGTGCTGCCAGTGCATCCTCCAGCTCCACCACCTCGACTCAAAGCGAAAATCCAATCG
>CAYZVG010000188.1:0-6366 GCA_964481595.1 uncultured Occallatibacter sp.
CTGAAGCCGAGCCACTGGTCGGCGTAGAGTTCGCGGGCTTCTTCAAAGCGGTGCTTGACCAGGTCGAGGACGACGATGCGGCCGCCGGGGACGAGAATGCGATGCGCCTCTTGAATTGCGCGCTCGGGATGCAGGGCGTGATGGAGCGACTGCGAGAAGAAAACGAGGTCGACTTCGCCGGCGGCGATGGGCACCTCTTCCATGTCGCCGAGACGGAAGTCGATGTTGCGGACGCCGTGGCGCAGAGCGTGGGCGCGGCCCACTTCGAGCATCTTTGCCGAAGCGTCGACGGCGATGACCTGGCGGGCGCGCTCGGCCAGCAGCAGCGCAAAGGTGCCCTCGCCCGCGCCGAGATCGGCGATGGCCATGGGCGGCAGCAGGCGCAGCAGGGCTTCGGCAACGCTCTTCCACGACTGGCCGGGAACGTAGTCCTTGCCGAGGCGGCCGGCGACGGAATCGAAAAAGCTGCGCATCCTGTCCTGGCGCTTGCGGACGACGCGGCGGCTGGCTGCCTGGTCTTGCGCCGCTTCGGGAATCTCCTTCACGGCTTCGGCGAGAATCTCGTCGAGGGGGCTTCCGCAGGCCGCGCATAGGTGATAGAGATTGTTCTTGCCGGTGCGGCGATCCTCAACCAGGCCGGCCTGTTTGAGCTGCGAAAGGTGCGTGGAGATGGTGCTTTGACCCATGGCCAGAATCTCCTGCAACTCGGCGACGGACAGCTCCTCCGCTTTAAGCAGCAGCAGGATGCGGAGCCGGTTGGGGTCGGCGACGACGCGCAGCGTTTTGACGATGGAAGACATAGCGATCGGGCACCACGCTGGCAGAAGGTCGAACTCGGTTCCGCAGCCGGAAAATTGATGGATTTGGGATTGACCGGCTGCGGGCGAATCTGCTACATATCAACATATCATGATGGGACGATGGATTAGCAAGTCGGCAAGGCGGCGGGTCAGCAAGTCGGCGAGTTAGCAAGGCAGCCAGTTGGCAAGTTAGCTTGTCAGCTTGTGCTCAACGCTGGTTCGCGGGATGCCCAAGAGTTTTGGAAGAAGATGAACGACTGAGAAACAACTGAGAAGGAAAACAGGAGGGATCGATATGGCGAGTTCGACATTGGAAGTGAGCGATTTGAAGTACAAAGTAGCCGATATGTCGTTGGCCGAGTGGGGCCGCAAAGAGATCACGATTGCCGAGCAAGAGATGCCGGGGCTGATGGCGATCCGCAACAAGTATTCGGCTTCCAAGCCGCTCAAGGGCGTGCGGATTACCGGCTCGCTGCACATGACGATTCAGACGGCGGTGCTGATTGAGACGCTGGTGAGCCTGGGCGCGGAAGTGCGTTGGGCGAGCTGCAACATCTTTTCTACGCAGGACCACGCGGCGGCGGCCATTGCGGCGGCCGGGGTTCCGGTGTTTGCGTGGAAGGGCGAGACGCTGGAGGACTACTGGGAATGCACATTCCTGGCGCTGAGCCACGCGGGCGGCAAGGGTCCGCAACTGATTGTGGACGATGGCGGCGACGCGACACTGCTGATCCACAAGGGCTATGAGCTGGAAGACGGCCATGGCTGGGTTCACGAGCCGGCGGGCAGCCACGAGGAGCAGGTGATCAAGGACCTGCTGAAGAAGGTGCACGAGGCGGACAAGCAGTATTGGCACAAGGTTGTGGCCGAGTGGCGCGGCGTTTCAGAAGAGACGACGACCGGCGTGCACAGGCTCTACAAGATGATGGAGGCGGGTACGCTGCTGGTTCCTGCGGTGAACGTGAACGACTCGGTGACCAAGAGCAAGTTCGACAACCTGTATGGCTGCCGCGAGTCGTTGGCCGACGGCATTAAGCGCGCGACCGACGTGATGGTGGCGGGCAAGGTTGCGGTCATCTGCGGTTACGGCGACGTGGGCAAGGGCTGTGCGCACTCGCTGCGCGGCATGGGCGCGCGCGTGATTGTGACGGAGATCGATCCGATCAACGCGCTGCAGGCGGCGATGGAAGGCTATGAAGTGACGACGGTGGAGGACACCTTGGGCCGCGGCGATATCTACGTGACCACCACCGGCAATGTGGACATTATCACGCTGGAGCACATGAAGAAGATGCGCGACCAGGCGATTGTGTGCAACATCGGGCACTTTGACAACGAGATCCAGATGGACCGGCTGAACACGGAAAAAGGCGTGACGAAGCTGAACATCAAGCCGCAGGTGGATTTCTACACCTTCCCCGACGGGCATGGCATCTTTGTGCTGGCCGAGGGACGGCTGGTGAACCTGGGCTGCGCGACCGGGCATCCGAGCTTTGTGATGAGCAACAGCTTTGCCAACCAGACGCTGGCGCAGTTGGATCTGTGGGCCAACAAGGACACCTACAAGCCCGGCGTGTATGTGCTGCCCAAGAAGCTGGACGAAGAAGTGGCCAGACTGCATCTCGAAAAGATTGGCGTGAAGCTGACGACGCTGTCACCGAAGCAGGCCGAGTACCTGGGCGTGCCGGTGGAAGGGCCATACAAGGCGGAGATGTATCGGTACTAAGAGACAGCTGCTAGCTTCTAGCTCCTAGCTTGCGGCTTGCGGGTGGGAGTTCTTAGCTATCAGCTTTCAGTTAGTGACTCTTACCGCCGTGCCCCGTCCTTCGCGCTTTTTGCGAAGGGCGGGAAACCAGCCAGTTGAGGGGACGACAGGAGAACGGATTGCCTTAGCCCCCGTCGTTTCACAGAGAGCGTGAACAGGAAGAGGGAACAGCCGATTTTACGGTAAGATTGTTGCCGCGATTCTCTATCAAGCGGAGGTATTTCATGCCCGGCGGTCTCAGACGGCTTCATTCCTCCGGGCAGTCCCATTTCCTTACCTTCAGTTGCTATCATCGTCTGCCGCATCTGGAGCGTATGCACATGCAAGATGGATTCCTGCTTGCTCTCGAGCAGACCCGGCGACGCTTCGGAATTCGGGTTTATGGCTATGTTGTTATGCCGGAGCACGTTCACCTGCTGTTAAGCGAGCCTGATGGAGGGATACTTTCCAAGGCCGTGCAATTGCTGAAGACAGCGGTGTCTATTAGGGCGCGTAAGCAAGGCGAAAGAGCCGCAGGGGCATCGTCCTTTTGGCAGGCCCGGTACTTCGACCACAATGTGCGCAATAACGAAGGCTTCGTCACTCAACTTCGCTACATCCATCGCAACCCGGTCAAGAGAGGCCTGTGCGCCAGGCCCGAAGACTGGCCTTGGTCGAGTTTTCGTGCGTGGGCACTTGGTGAAACGAGGATTGTCGAAGTTGAGACGGAGATGATTGCAACGCACAGAGAAGCTCTTAAGCGAGGTATTTCTGTCATCGAATTGGGTCGAACCCAGAAATCGTAGAACCAGCTTTAGTTCTTCCATCCTTTTTACAGAGAACGTGAAAAGGATGGGCACGGATGGGATGTTCGGGGTTGTGGTTTCCCACCCTTTCGCAAAAGACGCGAAAGGATGGGGCACGGATGGGATGTTCGGGGTTGTGGTTTCCCACCCTTTCGCAAAAGACGCGAAAGGATGGGGCACGGATGAGCTAATGGTTCATCATTAAGTCAGGATTAAACGTATGAGTGCAGTGCGCAGTTTTTCGTTTGAGTTGTTTCCGCCGCGGACGCCGGAGGCGGCGGCCAAGCTGCCGGGCGTGATTGAGAAGCTGGCGGCTGCCGGGCCTAAGTACTTTTCCGTGACGCATGGGGCGGGTGGGTCCGAACAGGACGGCACGTACGAGACGCTGCTGACGGTGGTGAAGCACTCGGGCGTAGAGGTTGCGCCGCACCTGACCTGCGTGGGATCGACGCGCGCCAAGATTGCCGGGTATCTGCAGCGCTACCGCGATGCGGGCGTGAAGCGCATTGTGGCGCTGCGCGGAGATTTGCCGGCAACGGCGATGAGCGCTTCGGCTCCGGGCGAGTTCCACTATGCCAGTGAACTGGTCACGTTTATTCGCGAGACGCACGGGGACCACTTCATGATCGAAGTGGGCGCGTACCCTGAGATGCATCCGCAGGCGGAGAACGCGAGCAAAGATTTTGAACATTTTTGTGGCAAGGTTGCTGCGGGAGCGAATGCGGCGCTGACGCAACTGTTCTTTAACGCCGACGCTTACTTCAATTTTGCGGAGCGCTGCACGAAGGCTGGCGTGACGATTCCGATTGTGCCCGGCATTATGCCGATTACGGGATATGCGAATACGGTGCGCTTTTGCGGAGGGTGCGGGGCCGACCTGCCGCGCTGGATCAAGCTGCGCCTGGAAGAACTGCAGGACGACAAAGCGGCGCTGGCCGACTTTGGCGTGGAGGTGGTGACGCGGATGTGCGAGCGGCTGCTGGATGGCGGCGCGCCGGGACTGCACTTCTACACCATCAACCAGGCGGGGCCGACGCTGCGGTTATGCGCGAACCTGGGGTTGAGCGCTACGCAGTGAAGTGCGCTGGATAGTTTTCTCCGGCGCAGTTTTGGGTTCGTGTTCTCCCACCCTTTCACGATGAAACTGTGAAAGGATGGGGCACCCGGCAGACCAAGCGGCCGCGGGAGGCGCGGCTGACCAAGGCCGTGGCGCAGGTCAGCTCGCCCTATTGAGGCTTCGTGCTATCCCACCCTTTCACGATGAGACTGTGAAAGGGTGGGGCACCTGGTTTATTGGAACAACTTGAGTGGAACGACGAACAGCAGGCGCTCACTTTTCAGAGGTCGTGTGCTTCTTTCGCTTGTGGCCGGAGAGGCGGTCATAGAGACGCCATGTGGCGCTGTGCAGCAGGAGGGACTGCTCGGATTTGAGGGCATGGTAGGAGCGCTCGACATAGATGTCGAACTCCGGTGGCCAGCCGATGGTGGAGCGGCGCTCGGTGTAGTCGCCCTCGGCCCACTTGCCCAACAGGGCCTTGTAGCCCACGACGTGGGTGACAAAGTCGAGCAGGCACTGGGGCATCTGCTCCTCGACGATCAGGTGGGCGTTCTCGATAATGATCTTCTCGCGAATATCGTTCAGCGGCATGAAGATGGTGGTCATCCACAGCGCCCACTCTTTCAGGTCTTCATCGCGGATGGGATGGCAGCAGGGCTTGTTCTGCTTCTGCAGCAGTGCTTTATAAGCGGTGTTGCCGGTGACCGTGGCGACGTAGAGCGGGCCGTAAAACTCGTTCAGGCGCTGGTTGACCAGGCGGAGATGATCGGCGTGGCGCGTCATCATGCGGTTGCTGATGAAGGTGACCAGGTAGCCGGCAAAGGCCAGCACAACGGTGAGCACGATGGTGCTTTGCGTCGTATTTGAGAAGATAAAATCGCCCATGGTGTGGTTTTGTTCTGCCCAACCGATGAGTATACGCGCGAAAAAGGCTGGCGGCCTGTGACCGGATGCGCGATGCGCTGCGTGCTGTTCCCGATTGCGGCCGGATCAACCGGATGGGACTGGCTTACGCTTAGTCCGCGTCGTCGGTGAGGATGGCGTTGACGGGCGGGTTGGTGGTGAGCTTCGTATCCAGGATGAGCACGGTGCGTACTTCGCCGCCATAGAGAGCAATGACCGGCGACGAGTACTTGCTGGTGGTGACGCCGGTAGGCGTAATCACCATGGTGACCGATTGTGAAGGAAAGCCGATGTACGCGCTGACCGCGCCGGCGGCGAGATTGGTGACGATGGGAACGGTATTGGCCAGCGTAGCGCCGGATGGAACCAGATAGACATCGACCGCGCCGGCCTTGAGCGCCTGGTTGAGGAATCGGAATGCGGATTGGCCGTTGGGGGCCGGGGTTAGCTGGTCGGTGAGGATGGTGAGGTTGTAGCTGGCCGGTGTTGCGCCGTTATCGGTAAGAAAGACGGTGTGCTGCTGGCCGGCGAGCAGCGAGGCGGTGGTGGAGACCAGAGCCGACGTGCTGCCGACTGGCGCTACGGAGACCGTTGCCGCGCCCTCGGCGGTTACGGTGCCGTAGGCGGTAATGCTGCCCAGGCCCAGGTTGGCGGCAAGCTGCTGGTTTTCGACGGAGACGTCGATGGCCGGCGCTGAGTAGGATGCGTCGATAACCCGGACCAGGCTGGGTTCAACATAAGTGGCGACGTTCTGGCAGGCGGTGAGCGAAACGGCGGCGGCCAGCGACAGCAGGACTGTGGCGGCCAGCGCAGGCAGGCTTAACGGACGTGCGTTGCGCGACCGCCGCGAGTTCTCGATGTGGAGGTTCCTGTGTGCAGTCATCTTGGGTGTGTTCGAGTCCCTCTGGGTGAGCAGGGAAAGACTGAAATGAGTTTACGATGCTTTCGCCGGTGTGGGTGCGCAATTGAAGCGTGCGGAAACTGGTTGATGAACGGCTTGGTATCCCAGATTCTCTCTTGCAAGGCAAGCATTTTCGTTGGGGCTTGCTTTGGATT
>CAYZVG010000189.1:0-6337 GCA_964481595.1 uncultured Occallatibacter sp.
CGAGAATGGCGTTGCAGGCTTTTGCGCCGGCAAGTAGATGGCTGATGGGGCAGATGCCGCAGATGCGCGCGGTCAGCGACGGCATCTCATAGAACGGCCGGCCCTCGCAGAACTTTTCAAATCCGCGGTACTGCAGCACGTGGAGATGCGCATCCTCCACCACGCCCTGGTCGTCGAGCTGAATGGTGATTTTTCCGTGCCCTTCAACTCTTGTAATTCCATCGATTCGTATGGTCTGCATTCGCTTGCTCCACTTGACGGCTAATTTCCAAAGTGACTCTTCGAGGCCAGGTCGGGAACGCGCCCGGCCAGCACCTCGCTGAGAACGAAATAAATCAGGTCCGCCGAGGGCGGACATCCGGGCACGAACAGATCGACCGGCACCAGTTCATGTAGGGGAACCACCTTTTTCTGCAGTACCGGAACTTCGAGGTGGGGCACGCCCGGATTGGCCGTTGCGTTTTCAATGTAGCCGCGGCGCAATACGTCTTCCAACGGAAAGACATTGCGCATGGCAGGCACATTGCCGGTAACGGCGCAGTCGCCCAGCGCCACCAGCAGCTTGGTTCTGCCGCGCACCAGCTTGATCTTCTCGATATCGTCGCTGTTGGCCAGGGCTCCCTCAACTAGCGTGAGATCCACGTCTTCAGGAAACTCCTTGGCATCGACCACGGGGCTGTAGACCAATTCGATCAGGCCGGCGACTTCAAGCAGCCGCTCATCGAGATCGAGAAAGGACATGTGACAGCCGGAGCATCCGTCCAGCCAGAGCGTTGCAACCCGCGCTTTCGTCATCGGCGATCCTCCCCACGCATTTGCAGCAGATACGGCAAGAATTCAGGTTTGGTCATCTCGGCCACAGACTTGCCTTTCGCGACCAATGCGCCGACCGGGCAAACCATCACGCATTTGCCGCATTGAGTACATGTGGCGGAGTTTCCCCACGGCTCGCCCATGTCGGTAATCATGCGCGCGGCAATTCCGCGGCCCGTCAAATCCCACGTATGCGCGCCCTCGATCTCGTCGCATACTCGCAGGCATCGGCTGCACAGGATGCATCGATTGTGATCGACGACAAAACGTGGATGCGATCCATCCGTCTCGCACTTGATGTGGAGGTAAGGCAGCGTCACGTGGTCAACGCCGAGCTTCTGCGCCAGGGTCTGCAGTTCGCAGTGGCCCGATGAAACGCAGACCGCGCAAACGTGGTTGCGCTCGGTCAGCAGCAGTTCCACAATCAGCTTGCGATACTCCCGCAACTCCTGCGAGTGCACGGTGATTTCCATTCCCTCCTGCGCTTGCGTGGCGCAGGAGGCGAGCAGCTTGTTGCTGCCCTTGACTTCAACAACGCACAGGCGGCATGCGCCAATCTCCCTGAGTCCGCTGAAGTGGCAGAGGGTGGGAATGTCGATGCCGTTCTCGCGCGCCACTTCAAGGATGGTCTGATCCTCAGAGGCGCACACCTGTTTGCCGTCGATGGTGAGCGTCTTGATCTGATATTGATTCCGCTCTGGCATCTCGATCTCTCCTCAGTTCTCAACCTTCTCTGCAGGCGCGTTTGAGCAGGCGCACTTGCCCTGCGCGCACTTCTTCTCGGCGATATGCTGCACGTATTCGTCGCGGAAATACTTAATCGTGCTGCTCACCGGATTGGGCGCAGTCTGGCCCAGACCGCAGAGCGCGGTGCGATGCACCATCACGCCCAGCCGTTCGAGCGTGTCCAGATCTTCCATGCGTCCGTTGCCTTCGCTGATGCGCTCAAGCAGGCCGTGCAACTGAGTTGTGCCCACGCGGCAGGGAATGCACTTGCCGCAGGACTCGTCGCGCGTAAAGTCCATGAAGAACTTGGCCACATCGACCATGCATGCGGTCTCATCCATCACGATCATTCCGCCGGAGCCCATGATGGAGCCCACCGACGCAAGCGACTCGTAGTCCACATCCATGTCGAGGAACTGCTCGGGAATGCAGCCGCCCGACGGGCCCCCGGTTTGCACCGCCTTGAATTTGCGATCGCCGGGTATGCCGCCGCCCAGCTTGTACACCAGGTCGCGCAGCTTGATGCCCATGGGAACCTCAATCAGCCCGGTGTTGTTGACATCGCCCACCAACGCAAATACTTTTGTGCCTTTGCTCTTGCCGGTGCCGATGGAGGCAAACCAGTCGCCGCCATTGTGCAGAATGGGCGCGATGTTGGCGAAGGTCTCAACGTTGTTGAGCAGCGTGGGGCAGTGGTTGAATCCCGAGTAGGCCGGGAATGGAGGACGCGGGCGAGGCACTCCGCGCTTGCCTTCTACGGAGGCGATGAGCGCCGTCTCTTCGCCGCAGACAAAAGCTCCCGCACCCAGGCGGACTTCCACTTCAAACTCGAAATGCGAGTCGCCGATGGTCTTGCCTAGCAGGCCCATCCGTTCCGCCTGGCGAATGGCTATCTTGAGCCGCTTGACGGCGAGCGGATACTCAGCTCGGCAATAGATGTAGCCCTTGCTTGCGCCCACCGCAAAGGCGGCGATGGCCATGCCTTCAAGCACACGATGCGGATCGCTTTCAAGCACCGAGCGGTCCATGAATGCGCCTGGGTCGCCCTCGTCGGCATTGCAAATCACGTATTTTTGGGTGCCCGGCGCCTTGGCCACCATGGACCACTTCAACCCGGTGGGATAACCGCCGCCGCCGCGTCCGCGCAGTCCGCTCTTGATGATCTCCTGCACCACATCGTCTCGGTTGCGGTTGGCGATGCACTCGAGCAAAGGCTGGTAGCCGCCGGTGGCGATGTAATCCTCAATCCGCTCCGGATCGATGACGCCGCAATTCTCCAGCACAATTTTGCGCTGCTCGGCAAAGAACGGAACGTCGGGCGAGAGCGCGAACTCGGGCAGCGGCGCGCCATCCAGGCTGTCGACCACCGCGCTCAAAATCGCCTGGTCGGGAGGCAGTCCGCGATAGTAAGTATGCTGCGGCTCACAGCGCACCAGCGGCCCGGCTGCGCACAAGCCCATGCAGCCAACTCCCTTTACCTTGCAGATTTTCTGCATGCCCCGCTTCTGCACTTCGTCATCAAGAATCTTCAGCACCTGATCGCTGTGCAGCGAAAGACAGCCGGCAGCCACTGAGACGTTGATGTGGTGCGTGTACTGCTTCTGTTCTTCCTGTTCCTTTTCGGCGATTTCCCGCAGCTCATCGAGCGTCATGGCTCATCCACCTCCGCAGCTGATCTTTCACGCCTTCGGGCTGCGCCTTGGGAATCACCTCGCCGTCCATCACCACGGCAGGCGCAAGACTGCACGACCCGATGCAGCGCGCCGCAACCACTGACACTTTGTGGTCCGGCGTGGTTTCGCCAGCCCCCACATGCGCCACATCTTCAATGGCCTTCATCAGGTTTCCCGCGCCCTTTACGTAGCAACCCGTGCCCATGCACACCACGCAGGTGTGCTCGCCCGGCGGCTTCAGGCTGAAGAAGTGGTAGTAGGTGGCCACGCCATACACCTCACTGAGCGGCAGCCGCAGCGACGAGGCAACGAAGCGCAACGATACGGTATCGAGGTAGCCGAAAGATTCCTGCACGGTGTGCAGCACTTCAATGAGCGAGGAGGCTTTGTGACCATAACGGCGCATCGTAGCCTCAACAAGTTTCCAACGTTTGTCACTGGAAGGAAGAGGAACAGATTCCGGATATGCCTGCACGAACGAACTCCTTTCGCCTTTCCCACGCCGGTGATAAGAACTACTTTTATCCCATAGCTCCGCCGCGTGTGGGTTTACCACATTCCGAGGAGATGCATCCCATACTGCGAAATGAATGAAAGAGGATATTAGCACCAAGGGGACGGAAGCGCACGCCCGCACGCATATCTTTTTTGTGTTTTTTGGGGGTGAGACCGGTTTAGGAAGATTCTACGAATGCCGAACTGTGCCGTTCGGCTGCGGCGTGGCCAATACTCGCCGACATTTGAACCAGGGCCGCGCTAGAGCCAAAAAACAAAACCCCACCCGAGAGGATGGGGTTCGTCAGTAATCTGCGGTCACCGCTTGCGCAGTGGCCTTTGTAATTTCGCAACGGTTGTTTCCGCGCTGCCGGCCGGTGGGCCGGGTTGCACTACTCGGGCTGGATTGGTTCGACCGAGGCGAAGCGCCCGCGATTGCCGTGATCGGAGAACTTGACGTGGCCGGTCACCTTGGCAAAAAGAGTGTCGTCGGAGCCGATACCCACATTGGCGCCGGGCTTGATCTTGGTGCCGCGCTGACGCATGATGATCGTTCCGCCGGTGACAAATTCTCCGCCAAACGCCTTCACGCCCAGCCGTTGTGCATTCGAGTCGCGCCCGTTTGTGGAGCTGCCTCCACCTTTTTTGTGTGCCATTGCCTTAATCCCTTCTGAACCGGCTGCCTGCCTTCGGTTGTCAGCCTGCAGCGGTGAACTTGTACATCGAAACTCTTTGTGCTCCGGTTCTCATTTGAGAACGCCCGGGAGCTACTTCGCGCTGTAGGTAACGCCGTCGGCCTCAATGGCCTTGATGCGCACTTCAGTGAAATTCTGGCGGTGCCCCTGCAGCTTTTTGTACTGCTTTTTGCGCTTGAAGTGGAAGACCAGAATCTTGTTGCCGCGGCCTTCGCCCAGCACTTCCGCAGTCACCTTTGCGGTTGAGGGTTTGGCCACCGTGCCCGGTTCGCCTGAAACTGCGAGCACATCGCTGAACTCGACGGTCTGGTCGCTCGTGACGACACTCTCGATCTTGACGACATCGCCGGGAGCCACGCGGTACTGCTTGCCGCCGGTGCGAATAACTGCGTACATGACAAACCCTCCAGCGCACAGGCTCTTGAGGCCAGGCGCAAACTCAACTTTTGTGTGCTCCATTGGGGCGGATACAGACAACTACTGCATCGGGACGGGGGCCGCACACACGCCAAACCCGGCGGTGAACCCTCACAGAGATCCCGCACGCCCCTACAAAAAGGGAGTGCATCGCCAAACTCTTCGATTTTATCGTTAAACCGGAGTTCGGTCAATCCACTCTTCAACCGAAGGCTGGCTGTGCCTGAATCGGGCCTGATCTGCGTGTGAAATGAGAGATTGGGGACAGGGTCAGGACCCCGGATCACGGCCCAGGGACGGCGGGTGGGCATTTGCCGGGCAGCCCCCAGTGGGCGGGGCGCAGCAGCAGATTCCAGAAGAGCAGATACCAGTAAGTTGCGGCCTTCAACCGGAGCTTGCGGTTGAGAAACAGCGTGAAGACGCAGGCAGCCCCGCCGGCCAGCGCGTTAATGAGCGTTCGCAGCACCGTATAGGCGGAGACGATCCAATAGGATGCGCGGCCGCGGGTCTTGCGGAAGAAGGTGAGCTTGGAGCGCTGATATTCAACGCGGGCCGGCCCCCGAAAGCGATTGGCGGTCACTGCGCCACCATGCTCGGCGTGGGCATGGGGCAGATAGCGGACCTCAAACCCCATGCTGCGGGCGCGCTGGCACCACTCAACCTCTTCAAAGTAGAAGAAGAAATCCTCATCGAGCAGGCCGAGACGAGGCAACACCGCGGCGCGCACCGACAGGCATGCGCCAAAGACCGATTCGACGGCGATCGGCTCGGATGCAGAGGTCTTGCGCTGGAAGCGACTCGGCGCAAACAGGCGGAGGAGCGGCAGGGGAACAAGCTCCTCGGCGAGCGAAGGCAGGGGCGCAAAGGCGCTCTGCAGGCGGCCGCCGGGATAGTGGAGCTGGCCGCCGGCAATCGCCAGATTGGGCCACCGGTAGAACCCGAAAGCAAAGCCCGCCAGAGCGCCAGGCTCAAGCCGCGCATCGTTGTTGAGCAACAACACAAATTCAGCCGGCGTTTGCTTGAGGCCTTGCCGGATTCCTTGATTCACGGCGCGGGCAAAGCCAGCGTTGCACGGGTTGGCGATAGCCCGGACGCCGGAGAGCTGCCGGGCCAGCTCCTCCATTGATCCGTCGCTGCTGCCGTTATCGACGACGACAATGTGCGTTTGGGGAATGCCTTCATCCAGGCAGGAGCGCACGCAACCGGCGAGCAGATCGCCGCCGTTGTAGTTGACGATGACCGCGAGAAAGCGCTGGCCCGCGTTCGGCGAGTTAAGGCTGAATGAATCGGATGTAGATGAGCCAGGACTCACGCGCACCGCCCGCTGCCGCTCCGGCTGGAACGCGAAGAAGGGGCTCTCTGGCCGGTGCAGATGGAGGGCTTCACGGAATCGAATCATAGTGGCGCGGCCAGGCAGTGTCAAAGCCG
The DNA here is from genome assembly GCA_964481595.1 of uncultured Occallatibacter sp. Classification (GTDB taxonomy): domain Bacteria; phylum Acidobacteriota; class Terriglobia; order Terriglobales; family Acidobacteriaceae; genus Telmatobacter. Next base: position 6,248 of record CAYZVG010000189.1, read on the forward strand.
CGCCGGCAACACGTAGAACAGGATTGCGAAGTAGTGCGCGGCGCTGCCGGCCAGCACAAAGATGTGCCAGGTGGCATGGAAGTAGCGAAT
>CAYZVG010000190.1:0-6333 GCA_964481595.1 uncultured Occallatibacter sp.
TTGGATCGGCCGCAGGTGCCGCTTCCACTGTCGTTTTATGCGCATCTGTCGGCATCTGCTCGCCAAAGTGGTTAATCACACGATAGGGATTCCCCGGCAGAAGATGGTGCTCCTCAAGAGCAAGCCTTACGCGGCGGCGGAATTCGCGGACGGGGCCGTACTGATGCATGGCCAGTGTCTTGAAAACAACCGGGAAGATCAGTTCGGAGCCTTTGATGGCGTCGACGCCGAGAATCTGCGGATCGCTGACGAATAACTCCTTGAACTGGTCGCTCGTGCGCACATCGTTGGCAATCTTCTTCAGCAGTTCCAGAACTTCGTCCGGATTTGCGGAGAAATCCACGCTCACATTCACAGTAGCCACCGAGTAGCCGACGCTGAGGTTGGCGACGGTCGTGATCTGCGAGTTAGGAACGATGTAGAGGGTGCCGTCGTCGTCGCGAATAGTGGTCTTGCGCAGGGTCATGGTTTCAACCACGCCGGAAAGGCCGGCCACCTTCACCCGGTCGCCCACATTGAACTGGTCTTCAACTAGGATGAGGATACCGTTGAGCATGTCTTTGACGATGGTTTGCGCGGCCAGCCCGATGGCCACTCCTGCAATTCCCGCCGATGCCAGTAGCGGACTCAGGTTGATGTCGAGAACCTCAAGCACCTGCAACCCGGCGATGACGCCAATAATAGATAAGCCGGTGGCGCGAACGACGCCAGAGATGGTTTTGACCTGGGCAAGACGGCTTTCACCCGCAGCGTGCTGCTCGGCCACGTGGATCATGCGCATGGTGATGACGCGAAGCAGACGGCTCAGGACAAACGCAATTGCAACAACCACTATCAGGTGCGGCAACTTGGCGCGGACAAACTCCTGAGCGTCGTTGGCCCATTCGTCCGCAACCCGGCCCATAAACCGGCCTTCGGCAAAGAGTCCCATCCGGAATGCGAGCAGATTTGGAAACAAGTTCATGTCCAAACTCCTTTTTCTAGACTAGACTGTTTTTGACGGCGGCCCGGTTTCCCGGCTGGCCAACTCCGGCACACTCCCGGCGTCGCGTGGAGGTCTCCCATGAGAGTGCATAGCAGCAGTTTCAAAGGCACGCATAGGTTCCAGTGGCGTGGCAGGCTCCCAATCTGCATGGCGGCAGCGCTTTTGGCGGCGGCTTTTGCGAACCAGTGGGAAAAGCGCCAGGTACTGGCGCAGCAGCAACCGGTTGCAACGGTCGCTTCCAATGCTGCGGAGAGCACTTCCAACGTGCCCATTCCGGCGCAGAACCCCAACCCTCTTGCTCAATCGAACCCAAAGACTGGTGCAACGCAGCCAAAACAGGCGATGCCGGCAGCGCCCTCAACTGGCGCGAAGGCATCTGTCGATACGGTCGGTGCGCTGAATACCCCGGTTTTAGAAGAAGCGGCGAACCTGCTCAAGCTGGCAAACAGCCTTAAAGCCGATGTGGACAAAACGACCAAGGACACACTCTCTGTAGTCGTGGTTCGAGAGGCTGGTCAGATTGAGCAGTTGGCCCACAAGATGAGGACGCAATGACTCAATCCAGTAGATTGGCCCGGATTGGATTCTTCTGGCGCTGTAAGGGCGCCGTGAGTTGCGCAGCCAGTCTGGTTCTCGGTTTGTCTGCCGTCTGCTATTGCGCCGGGCAACAGAAGACAAGCCAAATACCCGTGCCGGTCACGTCAACTGAGAACGCAGGAAGCCTGGTATCGGACTGGACTGATTTTGGCGGGCCTTACTTCCGCGAGAAGCGCATTCAGCAGTTCAACGCCGCGCAGCACAAGGCGTTGGTGTCGGATACGGACAGGCTGCTGAAGCTGGTTTCGGAGTTAAACGCTGAAATCGGCAGCAGTAATCCCAGCGCGCTTTCTGCCGAACAACTGCGTAAAGTTGCAGAGATTGAGAAGCTGGCACATAGCGTAAAAGATAAGATGAGCCAGCCAGTAAAAGGGCTTTCAAGCTACGATAGCCAGATGCACACTCTTTCCCCGCAGTAGCGCAGATTTCTCCAGGATATGTAATCGATTGGAACGCTAGTAAGAGCGCATGTATTTGAACGAGATTTTTTCGGGATTGATACAATCAGTCGAGGTCTTCTCTCAAGAGCGAACACGGAGAAATAAGGATGGGATTGGCTGTTTCCAACGCCCAGGGCCCCGGGGTGTCTCAAACGCCAGACCGGCTTAGCCCGCGGCAACTGGTTGAAATCTATCGGCTGATGTATCTCTCACGCCGCCTGGACGATCGCGAAATCCTGCTCAAGCGGCAGCAGAAGATCTACTTTCAGATCTCGGCTGCCGGGCATGAAGCACTGCAGGTAGGCGCGGCGCTGGCTATGCGTCCGGGATACGACTGGTTTTTCCCCTACTACCGCGACCGTGCGCTATGCCTTGCGCTGGGGCTTACGCCAGACGAGATGATGCTGCAGTCGGTGGGTGCTGCTGCCGATCCCTCGAGCGGCGGCCGGCAGATGCCTACGCACTGGAGCAGCACCAAGCTGCACATTGTGAGCACATCCTCTTCGACGGCGACGCAGCTGCTTCATGCGGTGGGCTGCGCTGAGGCAGGGCGCTATTTCTGCCGGCATCCCGAAGCGGCGGCCAAAGCGGAGGGCGACTATCGTGCCTTCCACGAGCCGGACTTCCACGACGATGAAGTGTCGCTTACCTGCGTGGGCGAGGGCTCCACGTCGCAGGGCGAGTTCTGGGAAGCGATCAACACGGCCTCAAACCAGAAGCTGCCCGTGGTCTTCTGCGTCGAGGACAATGGCTATGCCATCAGCGTGCCCGTCGAGGTGAACACTCCGGGCGGCAACATATCAAAGCTGGTGGCCAACTTCCCCAACTTCTTCTTTGCAGAGATCGACGGCACCGATGCGGAGGTCTGCCTGCGGACGTTTGAGGCGGCGGCGGCGCACTGCCGCGCCGGTCTGGGACCGGCGTTTGTGCACGGCCACTGCGTGCGGCACTACTCCCACTCGCTTTCTGACGACGACAAGCTCTATCGCGCGGCGGCCGAGCGCGAGGCCGATGCGCTGCGCGACCCGATCGCGAAGATGCAGATGCGCCTGCTGCGCGAGGGCGTGATGACCGAGGCGGAGATCAACGAGCTTGAGAAGTCGATGGACCAGGTGGCAGCCGAGGCCGCAGAGCGCGCCCTGGAGGCGCCACTACCCACTCTCGAAAGCATTACCAGGCACGTGTACTCGGAGGATATCGATCCTACCGGTCCTCTGTTTGACCGGGAAAACGAAGCCGTTGGCGAAGCGGCAACAGAGGGAAAGATCAAGGATCACAATCCGCATACCATGGCGGATTTGATTAATGTCTGCCTGCACGACGAGATGCGGCGCGACGAGCGCATCGTGATCTATGGCGAAGACGTGGCCGATGCCAGCCGCGAAGAAGCGCTGAGCGAAGTGAAAGGCAAGGGCGGCGTCTTCAAGCTGACCGCTGGATTGCAAACGACATTCGGATCGGAGCGAGTGTTCAATTCGCCGCTGGCCGAGGCCAACATTGTGGGCCGCGCGGTTGGCTACGGCGTGCGCGGCATGAAGCCGGTTGTTGAGATTCAGTTTTTCGATTACATCTGGCCGGCAATGCACCAGATTCGCAATGAGCTTTCGCTGATGCGCTGGCGTTCGAACGGTGCGTGGGGCGCGCCGGTGGTGATCCGCGTGCCGATCGGCGGCTACCTTACGGGCGGCTCAATCTATCACTCGCAGTCGGGCGAGAGCATGTTCACGCATATACCAGGATTGCGCGTGGTGTTTCCTTCGAATGCGCTGGATGCGAACGGATTGCTGCGCACGGCGATCCGCTGCGACGATCCGGTGCTGTTCCTTGAGCACAAGCGGCTTTACCGCGAGACCTATGGCCGCGCGCCTTATCCAGGACCGGAGTTTGCGATTCCTTTTGGCAAAGCGAAGACGGTGCGTTCCGGCACGGATATGACGCTGGTGACGTATGGCGCGCTGGTTCCGCGCGCGCTGCAGGCGGCGGAGAAGGCGCAGCGCGAGCACGGCATCAGCGTGGAGATCATCGACCTGCGCACACTCAGCCCTTACGACTGGGAAGCGATTGCATCGTCGGTGCGCAAGACCAGCCGCGTGATTGTGGCTCATGAAGACATGCTGAGTTGGGGCTACGGCGCGGAGATCGCGGCGCGCATTGGCGATGAGCTTTTCGAGGATCTGGATGCGCCGGTAAAACGGATTGGCGCGATGGACACATTCGTGGCCTACCAGCCGATTTTGGAGGACGAGATTCTTCCGCAGCCGGAGAAGATATTGAAGGCGATTGTGCAGTTGAATGCATTTTGAGAGGCAGCTTCTAGCTGCTAGCCTCTAGCTCCTAGCTTCTAGCTTCCTGAGTCTGAAGCTCGCATTATAAAGGCGCTGTCATCCTGAGCGAACGGGGCCCCGATCGTCTTTCAGTTCGGGGGGGAGCCGAAGGATCCGCGGTTGCTCTTCAACGAATCTCTGACTCACCGCACTAGCTGGGCTTGTAACAACGGCATGGCTTCTGGACGGCTTTGTAATGAGGGCACGGCTTCAGCCGGGCCATGAAAGGTGCATAAACAGCGGGGTTTTAACCCCTGGTGGGTGCTTTTCAATCGGTTCCGATGACTTAGGAGCCGAAGGATCTGCGGTTACTTTTCAACGAACCTTGGAAACACCGGTCTAAGGGCTCGTCTGCAGATGCAACTCGAGCAAGGCTCGATAAGGCTGCGGCTTTCCGTTCATCATCAACGGCTTGAATTGCCACTGCCGAAGTGCCTGGTCCACCGTTCCGAAATCTACGCCGTGCGGTGCTTGGTAGACGATCTTCTCAATTACAAACCCATCCGCATCCACGGCGATCCAGATTTTGTAAACTGCGCCGGGCGGTACACTCCCGGCGGGGACCACAGGTTCTACGATGTTCGACGCTAGTTTGCGCGCCTCGGCATCGCTCAGAACGTCTTTCGGACCGGCAGCGCGCGTATTGACGTCGAAGTTCAGCGTCCCTTCCGCCTGGACGGGGAATCCATCTCTGGTCGCGGGCTTGAACTTCCAGCGCATGATCTGGCGAATTGCCGAATCGTTCGACCGCTCATTGGCTGACTCCAACACCTGCACGTCGCGCACCTTGCCCTCGGTATCGAGCGATACGGAGAAGCTCGAATTGCCGGTCACTGTTCCATCCAGCACCTGCGGCCAGACGATATCGGGAGCCTCAGTCGCAAGGCTGCGCAATTCTTCTTCGCCAAGTATCTCGACGCGAAGACGCTTCTGTGGCGGCGTGGGCTCGGCAACGGTAAACAGCCCGTAATCCTCAGATTTCAGGTCTTCGAGCTCTGTAATTTGCGCGGTATAAAAGTCGCCAACCGAGATCGTATGCGTCAGCCGGCGGGCGATTCGTTTCTCATGAAACTTCTGATAGTCGGTAAAGTCAAGCCTGTGCCCTTGAGCCCCCACCGACTCCATGAGTCCAAGAGCTGTGCCAAGGCACATGCGGCCTGGACTAAGGCAGATTGCTCCCGACTCTTGAGAGATACCATTGGCCTTTGTCCATACTATGTCTCCCGGTTGCAGAGCGGCGATAATCTGTCTCGGATCGGTCATTGCCGCCAGCAGAGTCGCGATCTCCGGCGGCATGTACATCTGAGAATCCTGCTCGAAGACCTTATTCCCATTCATGACGATGGTCTGCGAGAACTCCGCCGACTGGATGGTGCGCCGCCAGCGGTCAGGCTCAAGCCAATGGATCTCAATAAACGTGCCGGGCGCATCACGTTCCTCGGCAATCTGCGCCTTCAAGTGAAACGGCGGGCTGCCTGACTCGACGAGCGTTCCCTGCACCAGCACGGCAACAGGGGCTGACTGCTGTGACGATTGAGCGAATGCTATCGAGCCGCACAGAAGTGAAAGGAACGCAATCCCTGTAGTTGCCTGATGGAACTTCATCGATAGTCTCCTGGCGCGAGTTCCGGCCCTTATAAGTGGATGCGCTGAAAGTGACGCCATTCTATCAACTCCATGCACCGACGCGAAGTGACTTGCTCTTTGCTGCAGGCGCGCCTCTGGTGGGTGCTGCTCCACCCGTCGCGCGGTGGGGCACCGCGATGAACGGGCACATTCGTCTTCTATAAGGCAAGATGTACAACTTTGGTATATAGAAATGTTGGACAAGGGTGATTGACTGGGGCGGTCAATAAGGAAATATAGAAGTAGGAACTATAGAGATGGGGATGGCGGTCTTTCGAGGGCCTGGGGAAGCGGCCTGGTCGGATTGCCACGGGGATGGGTTCTTGTCCGAGATATTTCAAATGCTGCGTAAGGCGGAGGC
>CAYZVG010000191.1:0-6327 GCA_964481595.1 uncultured Occallatibacter sp.
CCGACGAGCTGCTGCCCGCCGACCGTTCCATAGAGATGAAGAAGGCTCTCGCGCGTCACCTGCACCGCCGAAACGGCACAGTCCTCGGCCGTAGCTGCTTCAACCAGACGCCGCGCGCACGCACCCGACTCCGCGCCTACGTAGAGATGGTCGCCAACAAAATGCAGAAACGGCTCGTTGCCGACAAACTCCCTTGCACAGAACACGGCGTGCGCATACCCACGTGGCTCCGCCTGGGCAACAAAACGTAGCCGCGCCGTAGTATCCGCCAGAAGCTTGGCATACGGCTCCTGATCGCCGGGATACACCACGATGCAGATATCTTCAATGCCCGCGCCCGCAGCCTCACGCACCACCATGCTTAGCACCGAGCGCTCAACGCCTTGCTGGTCGAACAGCGTTTGCATGGGAAGATTGCGCTGATCCTTCCCTGCCGCCGTAATTACAGCTTTTCTTATTCGCATCTCACATCGATTCCTGCCAATCGATCTTTAAACCCTGACGCTCCACAGTGCTACAAATGAGTTCGATTGCCGAACAGCAGACCGCATGGCATGAAGGTACCTGATGCACTCAATATAATTTGTTACCCCTCAGAAAGAGTTTGCAGCTTTCACCTGCCGTACCGTAATGGGCACTCGTGCGTTAACTGCCCGGAGTTCCGGGCCTATTTTTCTGCGGCTATTGTATGCATCGAATAAAGCGACCCACGCGCTCCGATAAACAGCGTCTTCTTGTCGCGCCCTCCAAATGCCAGGCTGCTTGGCCGCTCTGGAATCTCCACCACACCGATCTCCTGTCCCGCAGCGTTGTAAATGTAAAGCTCGCCTTCAGCCACGTACACGTTTCCGGCTGCATCGGTAACGACACTGGACCCGCCGCGCGGCGCAAACTCAGTCGCGGTAACATGCTCAAGACTGTCGAGCTTTAAACGATAGACAGTGTCGTCTTCCTCGCTTACTGCCAGTTGTTCGTCGCCGATGTGAGCAAGCCTCCATTGCGATGCCTGCAGCATCGGCTGCCAGTTTCCACCAGCCATGATGGCATTCGTGCTACCGGGAGAATAGTAGTAACTCCGCGGCTCATCGTTGACTACCGCTACGATCGCCATGTTGCTGCGAGGCGCGTAGACAACTCCGCGATGTTCCATCTGCCGCCTCAGGGTCTCCATGCTGTTATGGAATCCGATCGGCAGCATGAGACTCGTCCCGCTCAAAGGCGAGCTTGCGGGCTCTATCTTCTTCGCCTGTCCCGTCTTTGTGTCCACTGCAAAAACTGACTTGCTGTAATCGAGCGCGAGCAACGATCCGTTCCCGGCAAACGCAACCGCCATGGGCGTCTTCACCTGATCGGTCAGGAGCTCAGCTTTACTCGAATCAGCATTCCATTTGTAGATCCGATGCATTGCCGCGTCGGTAAAGAATAAGTTTCCGCCATCGTCGACTGTGAGTCCTGCGATATTGCTGAAGCTGCCTGCAATCTGCTCCAGCTTTGCGCCCACCGCAAATACTCCCGCTGGCAGCGGCAGCGGAGCACCGGCCTTGACCTCGGAGTTCAGCGTGAACACGGTGAAGTCGTGCGTGCGAACCCTGACGCCGCTGGTCTGGTCGAAGATACTGTTGTCGAACGCCAGCCGCGTCATGCTGAAGGTGTGCACATTCTCAAAGCGAATATCGCTTGAATCCTGCGCTTCAATCGCATTGAGCTTGGGCAGCACATTGCGCGAAACCCTATACATAAACTGGTTGGCAAAGAGCATGTGATGCGCGTCATTCAGGTCTACTGAGAAAGCGTCTGCGCCGGCCGGATTCTCTTCCTCCGTTTGCAGCGCATAGACGGTCCAATTCGATGCGTGGTGGAACTGCGTCTCGTGATGCATGTGATGCTCGCAAGATAGTTGGTAAACCACGCTCGGCGTTGTTGTGTTTTCAACCAGCAGCCCCGCTCTTGCCAGGGAATTTTCCGTCCAGTTGCCGCGGAAGATGCCGCCACCGCCGTCCTTTACCCACAGGCTTGGATACTGCGACTCAGAGGCTGCTGCGGGATTCTGCGGACGCCCAGCCTGTGCCGGAAGATTGGGGCTCAGCAGAGGATCTCTGCGTCCGATCCCAGCTCTGAAGTTCACGTCCTCCACCATGGAGCGAGGACCGGCGCGCCAAACCAGACCCGCAGCACGCCGATCCATATCCGAAGTGACGATGCCGATGCCGGTGATGATCGCCGTGCCACCCTTTGCACTTTCGACAAGCGGCACGGCCTCGCCCTCGCCGGTAAAGTTTGACTCATCGTTCGTCGCCGCAATCTGCGTAGTGCTGGGATTGAAGCCGATCAGCACGCTATCGGGCCGCAGCCGCAGCGTATTCGTTATCCGATATGTACCGCTGGGCAGATAGAGCGCGCGATGCGCGTCGATGGCCGCCTGCAGGGCTGCCGTATCGTCCGAACCGTCTCCCTTTACGCCGAGCGTGTGCACGTTGACCCAATCGCGCATTGCGGGCAACGGCGGAATGCCGGAGGGCACGGCTTTGCCAGCTCCGGCGCTCTCCCGATGCCGAAGTTGCACGCCGCGCTCACGCCCATCCGGGCCAATCTCAACTCCGATTGTCAGGTGCTCCTCGACATACGGGTGGGCGCTTCCCTTCACTGCAAATTGCGCACTCAATCCGGATTCACTCTGCACCAGCTGAGCCACATTTCTGCACACCACGTGGTCGAGCGTGACTTGGTGATGAGCCTTCCGCGCATCGCCAAGCACTACCGCCGCTTGACCGATATCCTCCAAAACAAGGTCGCGCCCGTATAACTGCTCGGCCATTCCCTTGGTGATTTCAACAGCTACCGGCGTTCTCGCAATCCGGTCGCGCACCAGGGTCATACCAACTTCCTGCGTGTGAATTGCCGCGCGCCGCTGGCCCGTAAAGCTCGAATCCATCAGCAGAAACTGCCATGCCGGCGATGTGCGAACGGAGATAATGCCGTAGTCGCCGCCTTCAATTTGAAGATCGATTGCACCGTTGCCAACATCCTCGATTGCCGCGCGGCCGTCACCCACCGTGAATCGCATGTGCTGAAGAAACGAGTGCTGCGCCACATGAAAGCGCACTGCAATTGCCGCTGGATTCCCCGCGCCAATCTCGAAGTCGATATTGCCGATTCCGCTGTAAAACGTAAACTCGTTTGCATCCACCACAGCTTCGGCCGCCGCCGGTCGCCGCGATGCAAACTGCAACATGTATCGTCCAGTGCCAAGAAACTCGTGGCCCTCCTGATACCCAGGCGTATTCGCTCCCAGCACAAACACTGGGCGATGCGCGCCATACCCAATGAGCCGTATCCCTGTCCAAAGATGAATCGTCCGGCTGATCCGGTATTTGCCTTCCGCGACAAAGACGACGCCTTCCCCTGTTGTCTCCTGCACGCGGTCGATCGCTGCCTGAATCGCCGCCGTATCGTCCGCATTGCCATCCGCGACCGCGCCAAAGCTCCCTCGCTCAAGGTACACAGCGTGAGGATCATCCGGCCGCATCGGAAATACGGATTGCGCTACCACAGGCGCCGCAGCCACAGCAACAAGCAGCACGGCACAAATCGCCGGCTTTAAGAATGCAGATTTTGCAAAGACATGTTTCAAGGAAGATTGACGCATTGGCGGAAGGCTCCAGCGAACGAAGGAATTTCGTAAAGCCTTTATACCGCATTCACTTCAAGTCTGGCATCTGGCTCAAGCGGCAAGATACTGCGGTGGTTTCAGCACCGTTTGGATTGGCCAGCATTTGTTTCTGCGCGTTTTACACAACTCAAGACAGAACGCTGCGGCTGGGGTCCGTTAGGATGTACAAGGACTACCCATGACGGACACAAAAAATCTATCCCCTACTACCCTTGTTTACCTTGCACAAACCCTGAATCTCCCGCTCCGCGGAATCTGCTCAGTGATTGAACTGCTGGACGATGGCGGCACCGTGCCCTTTATCGCGCGCTACCGCAAAGAGGCCACCGGCAATCTTGACGAAGTGCAAATTCGCACCATCGAAGAGAAGCTCGCCTACTTCCGCGAGCTTGAAGATCGACGCGCAACCATTCTGGCCTCCATTGCCGAACAGGGCAAACTGACCGACGAGTTGAAGACGCGCATTGAAGCCACGCTCGACAAGAACGAGCTTGAAGATCTGTATTTGCCCTATAAGCCCAAGCGCCGCACCAAGGCCACCATCGCGCGAGAAAAGGGGCTGGAACCGCTCGCCGCGTACCTGTGGGCACAGCAGTCTGCGGTCGAATCGCTGGCAGAGCTGGCGGCTGGCTTCGTGAACGCAGAACTGGGAGTAGCCACGCCGGAAGATGCATTGGAGGGCGCACGTCACATTGTGGCGGAGTGGATCAGCGAAGACGCCGACCTGCGCAAGGCGCTGCGCCAACTTGTCTTCGACGAAGGCATCGTCGTGAGTCACAAAGTGACGGACGCGGTTGACGAGCAGGAAAAATTCAAGATGTACTACGAGTACTCTGAGCCCGTGAAGACCATCCCCTCGCATCGCATGTTGGCCATCCGCCGCGGCGAAGGCGAAAACGTGCTCTACTTTCTCATCGATGTTGAGGCAGAACGAGCCCTAAGCCTGATGCGCCGCCACACATTGCGTGCGCAGGGCGATTGGACGCCGCAGCTCGAACTGGCCATTGACGACGCGTGGAAGCGGCTGTTGAATTCTTCAATTCAAGCCGAGATTCGGCTCGAACTGAAGCGCCGCTCAGACACCGAGGCAATCCAGGTCTTCCGAGACAATCTTTACAATCTTTTGCTCGCCCCGCCTGCCGGACCGATTTCGGTATTGGGCATCGATCCCGGATTGCGCACGGGATGCAAGGTTGCAGTCGTTGACGAGACGGGAAAGATGCTGGCGCACGACGTGCTCTATCTTCATACGTCGAAGCATGGAAACGATGAAGCCACACCCAAGCTGGCAGCGCTGCTGCTGCAGCACAACGTGCGCGCCATCGCCATCGGCAACGGCACAGCTTCACGCGAGACCGACGCCTTTGTGCGCGGCTTTTTGCGCGACAAGGGTATTGACGGCATTTTCTCAGTGACCGTGAGCGAAGCTGGCGCCAGTGTCTACTCCGCATCGGATGTTGCGCGGCAGGAGTTTCCCGATCTCGACCTGACCGTGCGCGGAGCTATCTCCATCGCCCGCCGCTTGCAGGACCCGCTCTCAGAGTTGGTGAAGGTCGATCCCAAATCAATCGGCGTGGGCCAGTACCAGCACGACGTTGATCAGCGCCAGTTGGCGGAGTCGCTCGAGAGCGTTGTTGAGAGCTGCGTGAATCGAGTTGGCGTTGACCTGAACACCTCGTCTTGGACGCTGCTGCGCCATGTGGCCGGCATTACGGAACGCTCCGCGCTGAGCATCATGAACTATCGCAACCAGAATGGTAGCTTCCGCTCGCGCAAGCAGTTGCTCGATGTGCCCGGCATAGGCCCAAAAACCTTCGAGCAGGCTGCGGGCTTTCTGCGCATTCGCAATGGCGACAATCCTTTGGACATGACGGCGGTTCATCCTGAGTCGTATCCGGTAGTGGAACAGATCGCTCTGTCGCTTGAAACCACAACGCACGAGCTAATCAAACAGCCACAGCTTCTTGAGAAGGTGGACCGCAGCCGTCTCACGGCGGGCACATACACGCTCGACGATATTCTTGCCGAGCTGCGCAAGCCCGGCCGTGATCCTCGCGACAAGTTTGTTGCGCCGGTCTTTCACGAGGACGTGCGCGCAATCGACGATGTGCAGACCGGCATGGTGCTGGAGGGTGTGGTAACAAACGTGACCAAGTTCGGAGCGTTTGTCGATATCGGCGTGCATCAGGACGGCCTTGTTCACATCAGCGAACTCTCGAATCGCTACATCAAAGACCCGGCAGAGGCGGTCAAGACCGGACAGATTGTGAAGGTAAAAGTGTTGAGCGTGGATTCGAAAGCCAAGCGCATTGGCCTTTCAATCAAGGCTCTCTCGGCACCTGCCGCGCGACCTGCGCAGAAGAAACAGGCGCCACCCCCGCCAGCCACATTCGACGACAAGCTTGCGGCATTGTCAATGAAATGGAAAACGCGCGCTTAAGGCTCGCTCGCTTGGCTGCACAGAGAATCATAGTGTGCTGAATCTTTGAATGAGATCGTCGCGCGGACGCAGCAGAACCTCCATAGTTTGTTTCTCCGTTGATCGCAAATTGAACTACAAACAAAGGACTCACGCTCCAAAAAACGGCAGCGTCGGAAACAAGCAGGAATCATCCGGCTCCTGCTGCTCCCACGCTTTCTTATTGCGGAATTGCTGC
>CAYZVG010000192.1:0-6201 GCA_964481595.1 uncultured Occallatibacter sp.
CCTGAACTCCAAACTGTTTGCGCGCGTTGAAAAAATCTATAACGAGCGCCACTCGCTGCATCTCGATGCGGAGTCGCTGCGGCTGGTGGAGTACGACTACCAGGAGTTTGTGCTGGCCGGCGCGCGGCTTTCCGACGCGGACAAGGCGCAGCTCAAAAAGCTGAACGAAGAAGAAGCCAACCTGACCACGGCGTTCATTTCAAAACTGCTGGCCGCAACAAAAGACGGCGCCTACACAACCACAGACAAGCAGGCGCTGGCCGGCCTGAGCGATGCGCAACTGGCCGCCGCGGCCGATGCCGCAAAGGAACGCAAGACTGACGGCTACGTGTTGACGCTGCAGAACACCACGCAGCAGCCCGACCTGCAACTGCTCACCAATCGCGACACGCGCAAGGCGCTCTTTACCGACTCGTGGAACCGCGCCGAACGCGGCGACGCCAACGATACACGCGCCACCATTGCGCGGCTGGCGCAGTTGCGCGCGCAGAAGGCCAAGCTGATCGGCTTTCCCAGCTACGCGGCGTGGAAGCTGGCCGACCAGATGGCCAAAACTCCTGAAGCAGCGCTCAAGTTCATGGACGCGATGGTTCCCGCATCCACGGCCAAGGCGCAGGGCGAAGCTGCAGATATTCAGGCGCTGATCGATGCCCAACATGGCGCGCAGAATGGCGGCTTCAAGCTGGAGCCGTGGGATTGGAACTTCTACTCCGAGCAGGTGCGCAAGGCCAAGTACGATCTTGACGAATCGCAGATCAAGCCCTACTGTGAGCTGCACAGCGTGCTTGAGAGCGGCGTGTTCTACGCGGCGAACAAGCTCTACGGCATCACCTTCAAGCGTCGCACCGACATTCCCGTCTACAACCCCGATGTCGAGGTCTACGAAGTTACCGACACCGACGGCAAGCCGCTGGCTCTGTGGTACTGCGACTACTTCAAGCGCGACAACAAAAACGGCGGCGCGTGGATGGATGTGTTCGTCGGCCAGTCAAAACTGCTGGGCACGCTGCCGGTTGTCTACAACGTGGCCAACTTCTCAAAGCCCGCGGCGGGTGAGCCGGCGCTCATCAGCTTCAGCGACGTGACGACGATGTTCCACGAGTTCGGACACGCGCTGCACGGCATGTTCGCGGACACAAAGTATCCCAGCCTTTCGGGAACCTCCGTGCCGCGCGACTTTGTCGAGTTCCCCTCGCAGTTCAACGAACATTGGGCGCTGAATCCGCAGGTATTCGCCAACTATGCCAAGCACTACAAGACCGGCGAACCCATGCCGGCCGAACTGGTGGCCAAGATCAAGAAGTCGCAGACCTTCGACCAGGGCTACATGTTTACCGAACTGCTGGCGGCGGCTGAACTCGACATGCAATGGCACGCGCTGAGCGCCGACGCGCCGCTGCAGGACCCGGACAAGTTCGAAACTGCAGCGCTGGACAAGACACATTTGGCTCTCAGCACGGTTCCGCCGCGTTACCGCTCCAGCTACTTTATGCACATCTGGGGCAACGGCTACGCGGCCGGCTACTACGCGTACCTGTGGTGCGAGATGCTCGACGACGACGCCTACCAGTGGTTCGAGGATCACGGCGGACTGACCCGCGCCAATGGCGACCGATTCCGCAAGATGATACTGTCGATCGGCAACACGGAGGATCTGGCCGAGGCCTACAAAGCCTGGTTCGGCCGCGACCCCAACACCGGCGCCATGCTCAAAGACCGTGGGCTTGAACCGGAAAAGTAGCGCACCGGCGCAGGGCCGGCGCGCAACTCCGCCGCCCTGCGCCCAATCAAAATTTACAAAACTCTGAAGGTACACGAAACCCCGATGGAATTTGTACACTCAAATCATGCTGGAATTTGAAATCACAGCGGCCGAGGCCGCCACACTGCTCAAAGAGAAACAGGCCAGGCTCATCGACGTTCGCGAACCCTGGGAGTACGCCACCACGCGCATCGAAGGCAGCCTGCCCATGCCTATGGGCGACGTGCCATCGCGCGCGCAACAGGAACTGGACCCGGACGAGCGGCTGCTGGTGGTTTGCCATCACGGTATCCGCTCAATGAACGTAACCGTGTGGCTGCGCAATCAGGGCTTCGAGCAGGCGCAGTCGGTACGCGGCGGAATCGACGCCTGGTCTGTCGAAGTCGATCCCAAAGTACCGCGCTACTGAGTCTCTCGCCGCTCGATTTCGTTCCTTGAAGCTCGTGCTTTCCCACCCATTCGCCAGAAGAAAGCGAATGGATGGGGCACCGGGCCTCTATTGTGTTATGAACTTAGGAGACAAGGTACTAGCCGGGCTTGCGTGCGTAGAGCAGAAATTCGTGGTTGCCTTCCGCGCCGGTGATGGGCGAGGGAATCGTCTCCACCACATCCCAGCCAAGCGAACGAACGCACTCGGCCACTTTGGCAACGGCCAACTCGTGCCCCTCGACATCGCGCACGATTCCGCCCTTGCCCACGTGCTCGCGGCCGGCCTCGAACTGCGGCTTGACCAGCACCACCGCTTCAACGAGTGAAGGCGCGGCCGCCAGCACCGGCCCCAGCACCAGCGTGGCCGAGATAAACGACACATCCATCACCAGCAACGTTGGTTCGAGACCATCGCTTACCGGAGCCAACGATCCCGGTTCGAGCAGCCGTGCGTTGGTGCGCTCCATCAGGCGCACGCGCGGGTCGATGCGCAGCTTCATGGCAATCTGCCCAAAGCCGGTATCGACGGCCGTCACCCGCGCCGCGCCGTTCTGCAGCAGGCAGTCGGTAAATCCGCCGGTTGAAGTGCCTACATCCACGCAAGCCCGTCCGCCAACCGCAATCTGCCAGTGCACAAGCGCCGCGGCCAGCTTCAGCCCGCCCCGGCTCACGTAAGGCATATCGTCGCCCAGCAGGCGCACCGCGGCATCGGCGGCCACCATCGCGCCGGCCTTGTCCACCTTCTGCTCGTCGATCAGCACGCGGCCGGCAAGAATGTAGGCCCTCGCCCGCTCACGGCTGGGCGCAAATCCGCGCTCCACCAGCAGCACGTCCACGCGGGTTTTGGCTTGAGCGTGTTTCTTGGGTTCGGCAGGCATGGCAGTCTCAGCGAAAAAGGGGCAATTCCCCGCGGGAACTGCCCCTTGATTTATCCGCGCACGATGCGTGGGCTGGCGTGGTAAATCCGAAGTTCATTGCATAAGTTCCGAAAAGCAACCGCAGGTCCTTCGACTCCGTTTGGGGCAAAAGACGCGCCAAACTTCGCTCAGGATGACAGTCATTTTGTTGAGCAAAGCTATGACTCATGGCCCTAGGGCACGTTCTGGCTCTGGCACTCGGCGAGAGTGTAATTGACGCCGTAGGCGGATGTCAGAATGCCGGGCGGCATGTTGCATGGCTCGCCGTATCCCGGCATCCGGCTAATCACATTCCCGTTGCCCTGTGTGCCGTTCTGTGTGGACACGTGCACGTCCACAACATTGCCCTGAACCAGCACTGTTGTATCCACAAGGTCATTCACGGTGGAGATGATGGTCACATACGGGCTATCGGGCGAAGCCACATAAACCTTGCCATAGAGCGAATTCTGCGTGGAAGAAACGGTGCGCGGATGGCCCACCACGGTGAGCGTCTTCTCCACGGTGTGGCTGGTCAGGTTCACAATCGTCACCGTGCCGTCGGTCTGGTTGGCGGTGTAGGCGCGGCTGCCGTCGTAAAGCACGGTAACGCTGGCCGGATTGTTGCCCACCGGAATGGTGTACGTGGTGCCGAAGGTGGGGCTGTCGTTGCCATACTCATCCAGGCTCACGTCGATCACGCTGATGGTGCCGCCGTCGTAGTTGGCAACTACCAGCGTGCTGGTCGCCACGTTGTACTCGGCGTAAACCGGGCCTGCGGTCGCGGTCATTCCAGTGGTGCCGTTGGGCGGTCCGCCGCAAGGAGGAATGGTGGAGTTTTGGCACGCTGGCGTGCTGTTGATTGCCTTTACTGCGTTCTGCGAAAGCGGCAGCGTGGGATGGCAGTAGACCGTGCGGCCGGTCTCGGGGTCGGTAAAGGGCGTGCATGCGTCGAGCGCATTGTTCCTGCTATTGATGACCGAGACTGTATCGTCACCACGGTTCAACACGTAGACCCGCTGCTGATCGGAGGACTGGATTCCGTACACCGGGCAGATACCCAGCTGAATCTGCGGATCGGCCGAGTTGGTGGAGTATTCGATCGGCGTGGCAAATCCGGTGGTTTGCGTCGTAGGGGCGGTATTGCAGGCCACGCCGGTCGGATCGCTAAAGCCCTGGCTGATGGCGTATTCGCGCTGAGCGGTGACCGAGGGAACGTCGACCATGGCGACCGGCGCCAACGCAACCGGAACGGACAGCTTGAGTGCCAGGGGCGGAGAAAGCCCGAATACATCCACCACGCTGCCCGTCAGATCGGCGGCGAACATGCCCGCTTGCGGCACCAGCAGATTAATGGGCTGGGCCGAGGCCTCCAAGGTGGAGTACACCACGTTCTTGGCCTGCAGCGATGTCGACACCGGGAAGCTGGACAGCGTGCCGTCGCTGTTCACGGTGAAGCCGTTCGACCCGGTCTCATCCACTGCCAAATTTTTGGGGCCAACGCCGATGGGCGCAATCGCCATTACCGTGTCGCCGGAGTAGTCAACGATGGTGGCGATGCCGGCCGAGGTAGGCGAAGGCGCTGAAACCACCACCGCAAACGAAGCCGGCTGTGCGGCCGGACCGTTCTTATAGACGGGGGTAACCACGGGACGGTAATTGTTGCCGCATCCGGCAATCGAAACTGCAACTGCCAGCGCCGCGCCCGCATGAACCAGGAGCGCACGCGCCCCGCTGATCCTCATTGAAAAAAGCCTCATTCAGTTCTTTCCTGCTTCCCCTGTGATTGTAAATCAGACGGACGGGATAAAAAGCAGCCCTCCCACCACTCATTTGACTCGGTAACAGCGGCTTAGGGTAGGCCTAGTTTTCCATCACCTCCACAATCCCGCTGTCGGCTGCGCTCCAGGCTGCGGGGCCCTGCTCGGTCAGCCGCTTTGCCGCCTCATCCCAATGCAGCCGCGTCGCTGCTCCCCCGCCGTTTTCGTAGGCGTAGGTCTGGCCGTCGTCGTCGAAGAGGGTAAAATCCGCATCGGCTCCCGGATAGATGCGCACTTTGGCGATGGCCTGCTTCTCGTGCGTGCTTTCAACCGGCGCGCCCAACGGAACGATCGAGCCGGCCCGCACAAACAGCGGAATCGTATCGATCGGCGCTGCCGCGTCAATCGTCTGCCCACCCTTGATCCGCTCCCCTGTCCACCAGTTGAACCAGTCCGTGCCCGCCGGCAGGTACACGGCGCGGTTGGTTGCGCCCTGCTCGGTGACGGGAGCCACCAGCAATGCCGGCCCCAGCATGTACTCGTCGCGAATGTCGGCTGTCTTTGCGTCGCCGGGAAAGTCCAGCGGCAGCGCGCGCATAATCGGCGCGCCTGTTTGCCAGTTCGCATAGCCGAGCGAGTAGATGTAAGGCATCAGCTCATAGCGAAGCCGCAGATACTTCTCCAGAATCGGCTCGGCCTGGCTGCCGTAGGACCAGACCTCGTTGGCCTGCCTGCTGCCGTGGGTGCGAAAGACCGGCAGAAACGCCGCATACTCAAACCAGCGCGTATACAGCTCGGGATAGTCGTCGTATCCGCCCACGGTTGCCCGCGCGTCGCTCGGATCGAGCAGCGGCTTGTGGGCCGGGTGATGCACGCCGGGAAGATACTGCCATCCGCCGGTGTCGTTTGACCAGTACGGTATCCCCGAGGCGGTTACGTCAAGGCCGGTGGGAATCTGCCGCCTCAGCGTGTCCCACGTGGGATAAATATCCGACGACCAGACGATGTCTCCCTCGCGCTGCGAGCCAATATACGCGTCGCGCGAAAGAATCAAGGCACGCCGTCCCGGCTCGTCGCGACGGAATCCGTCATAGAGCGCGCCCACGTGCAGCAGCGGATACACGTTGAAGAACTCAGTCCCCGGCCCGATGTGGAAGTACGCTCCATTCGGCGGCAGGTCCGGCTCCGTCTCGTCGGCCCACAGCGAGTCGAAACCCTGGCTCAGAATGTTGTCGCGCACTGTCTTCCAGTACCACTCGGCAGCTTCGGGATTGGTAGTGTCGATGTCCGAGCCGGCGCGGTCGTAGGGCAGCCCGTCAATCGGCGTGCCGTCGGCGCGCGCAATCAGCCAGCC
>CAYZVG010000193.1:0-6198 GCA_964481595.1 uncultured Occallatibacter sp.
CACCTCAGTGGAAACGCGCCCCGGAACAATCGCGAGAATCTTTTTGCCAAACGCGATCGCCAGCCGCTGGAACGCCAGATTCGCGACGGCCTGTTCTCCGGCCGCCTCGCCCAGCTCTCTGCGCGCCTCAATCAGCACGCCGTCCACAATCTCTTGATATTGCGGCATCTGCGCCGCCGCGGTAATCAACGAGGGGTTGGTGGTGGCATCCTGAGGGCGGAACTTTTCCATCGCCTCAATGTCGCCCGTGTCGGCTACAACCGTGGTGTATTTACGAAGCTGTTCAAGCAGATTTTCCGCCATCATTCCTCCTGGGAAGGGGATTCCCGTCCGTACCAGCAAGTCCGGATTCCAATGGAACCCGAGCAGTCTCGCCCCCTAGTTTACTCGCTCTTTGTGATGCCGTTTCGGATGCGGGGGTTTTGGCTGAATTTTCACTCAGTCTCAATTCCGTCTGCTTCAACCCGGTGCGCGAGGGTTCCAATGCCGGCGACGGAGATTTCAACCTCGTCTCCCGGCACCAGGGGACCTACTCCCGCAGGCGTTCCGGTCAGGATCACGTCGCCCGGCTCCAGCGTAAACGCCGCGGAAATAAACGCGAGCAGCTCGGGAATGGGAAAGATGAAATCCAGCGTCGATGCCTGCTGGCGCAGCTCGCCATTCACGCGGGTCTCAATCGCGACTCCGGCACCTGGGTCGATCTCGTCGCTCACCACGGGCCCCAGCGGGCAGAAGGTGTCAAAGCCTTTGGCGCGCGCCCATTGGCCGTCTTTCTTTTGCAGGTCGCGCGCGGATACATCGTCGGCCAGCGTGTAGCCGCGAATCACTCCACGTAAATCGGCATTCGCAGCCAGCTTGTGGATGCGGCGTGCAATCACCAGTGCGATCTCGCCTTCAAAATCCACGCGGGCCGCGGCCTTTGGCAGCAGCACCGAGCCTCCCGGCTTCAACAGCGACGACGGCGGCTTGAAGAAGAGCAGCGGCTCGGCTGGAATCTCGTTGCCCAACTCGCGCGCATGGTCGCGATAGTTGCGTCCCACGCAGATGATCTTTTGCGGCGTGACAGGCGGCAACAGGTCGGCCGCGCTCAGCGGTATCGGGGCGAATTCGCGGCCGTCTGCCACGGTCTGCCCTGGCGCCAGCCGATGCGCCAGATCCTCAGGCGGCGTAAGCGCCGGTGCGACGATCCACAACTCTCCGTCGCGCTCTTCCACCGTGCCGTAATGGATCCGGTCGTCGAGCAGAAAGCGGCAATATCTCATGGGGAAGGCCTCCTTTGACGCCGATCTTCTTAGAACTGGTTGCATCAATCATTGGGACTGATTGAAAAGTACCCCGCAGGGGTTAAAACCCCACTGCTTATGAGCCTTTTATGGCACGGCTAAAGCCATGCCCTTTCAAAACTAGATGTATGCAACCAGTTCTAAGGATTGGGCACTGTTTCCTGCACTGCGCTGGAGCGCCCGCTCTGGCGCCCATTCTCGCCGACCGCGGTCACCGCGTATTCGTACGCGCGCCCGGCTTCAACCTGCCCGTCGTGGAATCCCGGCCCAACCACGGGCTCCTGCGGAGAGATGCGCTGCCACTCGCCCTGGGCCACGCGCCGGTAAACCGCGTAGCCGGCCAAATCGGCTTCAGTGTTCGGCTGCCAGTTCAGGTCGATTCCCGGCGCAGCTCCGGCAACCGCAACTGCGGCAAGCCCGGTGGGCGCGGCTGGCGGAAACACGTCCTTCGCTTCAATGCGCACCGGCGCGGAGAGCGGCCCATCCAGCTCCATCGTTTTGCCATTGACGCTTACCCGCGCCAAACGCTGCGCCCGGTACTCGTAGGTCTGGCCAAACCGGATGTTCTTGTCGATTGCCCCGCTGGCGTTTTGCGTGGCTTCCACCAGCAGATTCTGCTCCGCGGGCTCGGGGGGGGGCGCAAGTGGTCCTTGTGCAGCCTTAGCCTTCTCCACTGTCGCCACCGGGGGAGCGACCAACTTTCTCAGGAGCCGAACCGCCGTTGTGTCCGGTGCTCCATCCCAGTGCAGAACTACGCCGTCATTCCGTAGCGTGGCCTCAAGCCCTTGCACCGCAGCCGGTGCGGCGCCAGCCAGCACGACCGCGCTGTTTGAGAGGCCGGTCGATCTCCCATTGCGATTCCTAAGCTCCACGTAGTAGGTCAATTCCCGGGGAGCGCCTGTCGTCAGCTCTTGAGGCAGGTCCTCGCTGAACGCGCCAGCTCTCTCCGGCATCAACTCTAAATGGCCCGCCGAGACGCAGGATGCTTGAGCGCCTTCCTTGCGGCAAACGCGTACATCGACATTGCCTTTCAGCAGCAGCTTGTCGGTGTTCTTGCCGGGCATGGTCCAGATTAGCGACACGCGGTTGCCGGTGCGCGCGGCTGAAAGATCGCTCACCGGGACGGGCAGATTCAAGGATGGCGGCAACGGCGCACCCTCCATACCGCAGCCCGTAGCGGCAATAGTGAGTACAGCCGCCCCAGCCAAGCCGACGCATCTACTAACCCAATTCATCGCCTTCCCAGTCTAATGGAACGCAGTGCACGGATTGTTCCATAGTTATCGTTAACGTAATCGTTGACAGAGCATCCCGTTGCGGCATATACGTAGTAGCGATCATGCGAGACCTCGGCTAGGCGTTCTGAGCAGAACTCCGACGGCTTCGCAATGGCCATCCCACCTAAGGAGCACGAACGTGCAACGCAGAGATTTTGTGAAGCTCGTCGCGGCGGCAACGGCCGCGCGCGCAGTACCGGGCGCAGGACAGCAGGAAGCTCCTGCGGTTCCCTCCGGATTCAATCAGCCCGGCACAGACTATGCGGCCTTTTGCGCGAAGTCTCCTAGCGAAAGGGTGTTTTACGAGGTAAAAGACGGAAAGATTGTTGAGACAAAGCTCGACGATGCCGCCTGGAGCGCGTCGTCGTGGGGCGATCCGGTCTCGCTGCCCCTACCTGGCGGCTCCTGGGACGGCGTTCCGATGAACTCGCCCATTCCCGATCTCGCTGGCGATGGACCTTACAAGGGGGACTGGGATTCGATGCTGCAGTATGACGCTCCCGAGTGGTATCAGGACGCGAAGTTCGGCATCTGGGCGCACTGGAGTCCGCAATGCGTGCCCGAGGACGGCGATTGGTACGCGCGCAACCTGTATATCGAGGGGCAAGGCAACTACAAATACCAGCAGGCGCACTACGGGCCGCCGTCGCGCTTTGGCTACAAGGATCTGTGCGCGCAGTGGACGCTCTTGAACTGGGAGCCGGACGAGCTGATTACCCGCTACAAGAAGGCCGGCGCAAAGTTGTTTATCGCGCTTGCCAATCATCATGACGGGTTCGACGCGTGGGATTCGAAGCATCAGCCCTGGAACGCAGCGACGACGGGTCCGCACCGCGATGTGGTGGGAACGTGGGCCGCGGCGGCTCGCAAGCAGGGATTGCGCTTCGGCGTGACGGTACACCAGGCGCGCAACTGGTGGTGGTTCCAGCCCTCGCACGGCGCGGACAAGAGCGGCCCCTATGCCGGCGTGCCTTACGACGGAAACATGAGGACCGAGGATGGCAAAGAGCAGTGGTGGCAGGGACTCGATCCGCAGCGTCTGTATGGCGTGAAGCATCCGATCAATGCGCTGCCCGATATCTCGTATGTGAAGAACTTCTACGACCGCACGCGCGACCTGATCGACCAGCACGATCCAGATTTGCTCTACTTCGATAACGACCGGCTGCCGCTGGGCTGGGCCGGAATAAACATCGGTGCGTACTTCTACAACCACAACTTGAAAACACACGGCGGCAAGATGGAGGCCGTGCTGAATGGCAAGAACATACCGGACAATGTGGCCAAGGCGCTGGTAGCCGATTACGAGCGCGGATTGACCAGCGGCATCATGCCGCATGTCTGGCAATCGGAGACCTGCATCGGCGAGTGGCACTACCGGCGCGGGTTGTTCGAGGCTCCTGGGCAATACGGACGCTACCTGCCGCCGCGCGATGTGATTCACTGGCTGATCGACACGGTGAGCAAGAACGGCACGTTCATTTTGAATGTTCCCGGCAAGCCGGACGGAACCATCGACAGCAAAGAGATTGCGGTGATCGATGGCATTACCGCATGGATGCAGGTGAACGGCGAGGCCATCTACGAGACCAGGCCGTGGAAGATCTCGGGTGAGGGTGAGCACTCCATCAAGGCCGGAGCGTTCCAGGGAAACAGCATTGCCTCGCTGAACGCGCACGACATTCGCTTCACGCGCAACAAGGCCAATACGGTTATCTACGCGATCGTGCTGGGATGGCCGACGGAACCGGTTGTAGTGAAGGCGCTTGGAACCTCAGCCGCCACCAACCCCGGAAAGATCGCTCGTGTTGAACTGATTGGGACCGACGCGAAGGTTGAATGGAAGCAGACGGCCGACGGACTTACTGCCGAGTTGCCGAAGGGTTACACTCCGGCAGCCGACTACGCGGCCGCGCTGAAGGTAACGCTGGCCTAGAAGCGCATCAATAGCACTTGATCGCATTGCGCACAGAACGTTGAAACGGCGGCAGGGCATTCACCCTGCCGCCGTTTTGGTTTTGCGCGATTGCCGCTTTACTTCGTCAACGCCTCCGCGGCATTGCCGGCCACAACCCAGTTTGCCGACCCGGCCACCACGGCTTCATCCTCGAACCAGAGGAATCCGAAGTCGTCGATCAACTCCGGAAAATCCGGCTTGATGATGACGTATCCGGGAATCACAGCGCCCGGAATGTAGGCGTTGTCGGCACGGTTGTTGCTGTAGGTCTTGGTTTTTGAGACCGTACCGACGCCCGCTACATACGAAGTGCTGGATACCGGATGCGTGCCGAGAATATAGTTGACGGCGCGCAGTGTATATTCCGGGCTCACGAGATCCGGGAATGCCTTGTGCAGAAAGTACATCCGGATGGCCATCTCAACCACTTGGCCCGATCCGCCCCAGTTGCCCAAGCTCGGGGGGACGCCGAACGGATTCGCGTCCAACTGCTTGTCCAGACTCGCCATGTACGTTTTCACCGCTTCCCGCATCTGGTCTTTCGCGCTCGGGTCCAGATAAGGCAATGCACGGACTGCCGTCCAGCCACGGAAGCCCATCTGCTGCGGGGTGATGATCTGAGGGAACAACTCTTTCAGACGGGATTTGTAGGGCTCAGCGCCATTGGTGGCAATGGTCAACTCAAGAGCCGCTGCCCAGTCCTGCCCGACGCCAAAGCCAAAGCCGCGAGCGCCGAAGCCGGCCGGAGGGGCCATGTCCGGGTTCATCCCATCAGGACCTGCCGGAGCGCCTGGGCTGGGTAGTCCGTCAGGGCCGCCGGGACCACCTTGACCGTCAGGACCGCCGGGGCCGCCGGGCACCGTACCCTGAGACGCAGCCAGCACGCCGCCGAATCCTCCTCCCGGAGCCCCTCCGCCGAAGCCGCGTCGCATCGGATTCGGCGTTGGGTGAGCCTTCTCGTCGTTCCATGCTTTGATGGCGGTATCCAGGCAGTCCTTCGCGAGTGCGTCGTCCCAGCCTTTCAGCACATCCGCCGCGGCAGCCAGCGACGCGATGGCATTCCACTCCGTCATTGGATTCGTATCGGTGAAGATCCAGCGGTCGTCCGGCTTGCCGGAGTAGTCGCCCTTCACTTCGTTCAACCCGAGCGTCGGGTCATAGATGCGGCCGTCTGTCTTCGAAGCTGCATCGCCCAGGTGCGTATATTGGCGCAGATCCGGTTCGTGCGTGCCGCGGATTGCATGGCCGATATTGTGGAACTGCGCCAGAATGAGCAGTGCGCCGTGCTTGACCTGCTCGACCGTATCCGGCACGCCATCGGGACGGTGCATCTCAACCTCGCGGGCGGTTTCATCCACGGTAAGTTCGTCGTACTTGATGTTGAATTCGCGATATCCCAGCGCCAGACTCTGAATCACGTTCAGTTCCGAAGGCTCCTCCAGGTCGAAGTCGCCGGCATCGAACCAGCCGCCCACATTCATCCCTGGAATGTGATCGCCGCCTTTGTACTTCCCGTCCGTTGCCGTACTCTGACTCCAGCCGTCGAATTGGTCGCCAACCACTGGCGCCATACGGCCATCGTCCAGGTGCGAAGCGCCGTGCCAAATTCGGTAGCCTTCGCGAACCGAAACGTGATCCATCTGCTCCGCAAGGTGATGGTCCAGGCTGTCCTGCCAGATGT
>CAYZVG010000194.1:0-6193 GCA_964481595.1 uncultured Occallatibacter sp.
TGTGCTGTAGCCGAGGTAGGCCGCACCCCAAACACGCAGCACCATGCCCACAGCGGCAAGCAGCGCACCGAGAACAACAACCATGGGAGTGGCCACGCTAAAGCTCACCCACCCGGTGCGGCTGATTTGGAGCGCCAGCCACTCGAGGGTGGAGATGCGCCGCCCGATGTCCCATGGCCCGACCCAGGGCGCCCAGACGCCGATGAACGCGATGGCGACCAGGATCAGCATCCGCAAACGAAACTCGAGCGCGGTTGCCCGCATGCGTACTTCTCCGTGTCGCAAAAAGGATTGCCGCTAGTATATTCGCGCCGATGCTCGCGGCGCGTTACTTCAGGTTCCGGATCGTGGCGCCGTCGGGAACCTTCACCCGGAACTGGTCGTCGGGAGCAGGCACATTCTCATGCACGGCTTCGACAGAGAGCACAATCTGAATGCCATCCTGTGGGCGCTTGATGGTTATTTTTGAGGGATACTTGCCGGCGCTGAACGTGGTGTAGTTGGTATAGAAAATCTGCGTCTCGAGCACACCATTCTTATCGTAGACATACTGGTCGTAAGGCAGCATGTCGTCGCGATGAAAGGTGACAGTGCGAACCGGCTGAATTTCATGGCCGGTTTTGCGCCGCATCACGCTCAGAACATACTCCGGCTCAATGTACAGATGCTTGTTGGTGGCGTCTTCAACCGTCTCTGTGTCCGATGCCACCATGTATTCGTCATCCGGATCGAGCCCGCGCACGGCGATCGCATCCAGAAAATCATCCGGACGCAGGTTCTCTAATGGGTTTGCGGATTTCTCAGTGGCCATGCTCGAACCTTCAATCGCAAGGTTCTTTGAGGGAATCACAAGCATGAAGCGGTTGCCGTCGCTGGCCATGTCAAACATTGTAATTCCGAAATACCTTCCCAATACGCGCAGCATCTGCGGCTTGCGCATCACAATATTTCCCCGGCAGGAGGGAAAATCTGTTGCTTCGCCAGCCGCCGTTTTGGTTTCAGTCGCATAAATCTCAACGGTGGCCGTGAAGGTATTCAAAGCGTCCCAGCGTTGGTTAACCAGCTTGATCAGCTCCTCAGGTGTGGCCGTTTGCACATTGGGCGGCGCAATCGGAACCGGCAGGTGGCGCTTGGTCGGGAAAAAGTATGAGCACCCGGAAAGCAGCACAGAAACGGCAAGCGTCGCGGCACTCCCGAGGTGACGTATGGACCTCATCGCTCACCGGCCTTCTTTTGCGCCTTTCGGTAGTCGGCCACATTGCGGTTGTGTTCGTCGAGAGTCTCGGCAAAAAGCGAATGGCCCCGCGCGTCGGCGCCAGCGGCTACAAAGTAGAGGTAATTTGTCTTTGCCGGATTCATGGCCGCGCGCAATGACGGGATGCCTGGATTTGCTACGGGCCCGGGCGGCAAGCCGCCATGGAGGTAGGTGTTGTAAGGCGTATCGCGCGTCAAATCGCTCTGGTAAATTACGCCCCGCCAACGGCCCGTGACTTCAAGCCCATAAATGACCGCCGGATCGGTGCGCAGCGGCATGTTTTTGGCGAGCCTGTTCTCAAAGACGCTGGCTACCAGGGCACGCTCACCATCCACCGCCGTCTCGCGTTCCACTAACGAAGCGATTGTAACGACCTGATGCACGTTTTCCTTCAATCCCAGTTGCGCGGCCGCCACCCTGAAGCGCTTAACCATGGCCGCTGCAATTTGCGCCGCTGTCACCGTAGGTGGAAAACGATAAGTATCAGGAAAAAGGTAGCCTTCGAGGCTCGTCGCGCCCGGATCAAAATCGGCCACCAGATTCGTCTGGCTCACCGCCGCAGCCAGAAAATCCTGGCGTGTGCCCAGCCCGGCTTGTTCCACGCGTGCGGCGGTATCGAAAATGTTTGCTCCCTCCGGCACAGTTACCGCTTTGGTAAAAACATCGCCGCGCGCAATCCGCGCGTAAACCTCTGTGACCGGTGCCGGATGGTCAAAACGATAGACACCGGCATGGAGCGTTCCGTGCCGGTACCAGCGCACCAGATCAAAGGCGAAGCGGCTGCGGACAATATCGGCCGACTCCAGTTTGCGGCCGATCGCCATTGCCGAAGAGCCTGGAGCGACGTTCACAAATGTCTCCGTATCAGGTCCATAGGGCACAAGTACCAGCCAGGCCGCGGCGCCCGCTACGAGCGCTGCAATCAGCAGAAATCCCAGCAATAAACCAAAGATGCCGAAACTCTTTCTCTTTCCGCTTTTCCGTCTGCGTCCCGCCATTCTCCGGTTGTGGACCCTTCAGTGAATCATCGGGATCGGAAAATCCGGCAGGATTCCCCTTCTTTTGATTGTAGCGGGAGGCGACGATGACCTGGACGTATAGAATCCGAAATCAGGCCATAAACTATGTGTGAGGAGTGACTTAGTGGATTCTGCCCGCCAGCCGCGTTATCTGGGTCTCGACGTAGGCAATCGCCGCATCGGCGTGGCCGCGTCAGACGAACTGGGACTGACGGCACAACCGGTGCTCACGCTGGAACGGCATCGCAATCGCCGAGACGACTTGCGCTCGCTGGCTCGGCTCTGCAAGCGGTTTGGCGTGGCGGGGATTGTGGTTGGCGATCCGGTCCATCTCTCCGGGAGCGACAGCCCGCAAGCTCTTAAAACTCGGGCCTTCGCGACCGAGTTGGGCGATTTCACCGGACTGCCCATCCACTTTTGTGATGAGCGGTTGACCACCCGTGAAGCTCACGCAATTCTCTATGAAGCAGGCCAAGCCCGTCAGAAACATCGCCGTGTCGTGGACCAGGTTGCTGCGACGCTGATTTTGCAGTCATTTCTCGACGAGAAGCGGAGATCGGTAACCAGCGGCCAGTGATCGATGTCCATCGGCGGCGATCGCGACCTAGCGAGTAAGTTCCTCCGTCACCATCTGACGGCCGTTTCCGCTGCCGTATAATCAAGAGTCAGATACTTCGATTTCTCGCGGCTGGAGACTCCTGCTCCGCGCTACCGGACCATGGATGCCCGAACACATCAAAAAAAAGCTTCTTGATGAAATCAAGGTCCTCGAGCACGAGCTCGCCCACGAGCTTCCCGCCGAAATCAAGAAGGCCGTGGCAATGGGCGATCTGTCAGAGAACGCCGAATATCACATGGCCAAGCAGCGGCAGGACTTCGTCAACGCCCGGCTGGGCCAACTGAAGAAGCGCATGGCGGAACTTTCGCTCGTCAACCTCTCAAACATTCCCAGAGACAAAGCCGGCTTCGGATCGACGGTGGTCGTTTATGACTCGACCAAGGAAGAGGAGATTGTTTACCGCCTCGTGACCAGCGAGGAATCCGACGTGTCGAAGGGTCTGATTTCCACTACCTCGCCAATCGGCCGCGGGATCGTCGGCAAAAAGGTAGGCGACGTGGCCACGATTGTGACGCCAAACGGCAAGCGGGAACTGGAAATCCTGAAACTTACCACGATCCACGACGAAGCCGGCGAACAAGAGGATGAGGCCGCTGCCGGCGCAGCGCAGTAAGGCCTCTTCGCGGCCACTGCCAAGGAAGACTCAGAATGACCTGGACAAGCGCTTTTGGCCGTGCCTGCGGATGGCTTCTTGACCGCATCGTGCATGGTTTGGCGCTCACCCGCATCTCACCGAATGCCCTCACTTTCATCGGGCTCGTGATTAACATCGCCGCCGCGTTTTTGTTTGGCCACGCCAATGCGACCAACGGCGATCTTATGTTTTTCTTCGCGGGATTGGTCATTTTCGGTGCCGGCATCTTCGATATGGTTGACGGCCGCGTGGCGCGCCGCATTAACATGGTCACGGTTTTCGGCTCGTTTTTTGACTCGGTAATCGACCGCTACTCCGACGTGGTGCTGTTCTTCGGCCTGCTGGTCTATTACGGGCGCATCAACCGCTTCCGCTACGTGGTTCTGGTGGCCTTTGTCATGGTCACTTCGCTGATGGTGAGCTACACGCGGGCTCGGGCTGAAGCGCTGATCGGCTCGTGCAAGGTGGGCTTCATGGAGCGCCCGGAGCGTATTGTGCTCATCCTGCTGGGCGCTCTGTTCAATCACTGGGGCGTGATGGCTCCGGTGCTCTGGCTGCTCGCGGTACTTTCCACCATCACCGTCGTCCATCGAGTGGTCTACACATACCAGAACACCAAGCACCTGGCGCCGCTCAGCTGACGGGCCAGATCCGCAACTCAACCCCCTATGCGAGCGCCCGAGGTATACTCCGTCTCACAGAAAAAGACTGTCACCGGCAGTAGGCCTGACGCATCTGAGCTCTTATGAGCACAGAAAAAGCAACTTTTGGAGCGGGATGTTTTTGGGGCGTTGAAGCCGCGTTTGCGGCCATGCCCGGCGTTACGTCTACGGCCGTGGGCTATGAGGGTGGATCTCTTGATCGGCCCAGCTACAAGGATGTCTGCACCGATCAGACAGGCCACGCCGAGGTGGTCGAGGTCGACTTTGATCCCGGCCAGATTACATACGAACAGTTGCTCGACGCGTTCTTCGAGCTTCACGATCCCACCACCCTCAACCGCCAGGGACCGGACTGGGGGACGCAGTACCGCTCCGCCATCTTCTTTCACTCGCCGGAGCAGGAGGCGCAGGCCCGCGCCAAGATCGAGCGACTGAATGCCGAAGGCCGGTTCAAGCCAAAACGCGTCGTCACCAAGGTGGAACCGGCGCAGACTTTTTGGCGCGCGGAGGACTACCACCAGCGCTATCTGGAAAAGCGCGGTTTGGCGAAGTGTCACATCTAAAGGTTGTCAGCTCTGAGTAACCGCCGGCTTCGTCGACTCTGCGACGGGGGATTCAGGCTCGCCTTCGATTGAAAGCTCTTCGGCTACTCCGGCGGCTTTGCTGCCGGGCTCATCAATCCACAGGCAAACGATCCACCACAGCAGCACCGCCAGGTAAATGGCGCTGTTCGCGTTGTAGAACTTTTCCTGCAAGTCCATTACGTGCTGGTATTCCGCTTGCGAGTGAATTGTTGTGTGCAGCGCAATCTCCTGCCAGATGAGCCGCACTGCCAGCTGCGCAATGGACGCCGTTGAGAGCCCGATCATCACTTGCTGCACGTGGGTGCGCCAGCCCCCGTTAAACCGCCGCCCAAAGAGAACAACCACCAAGCCGAGTTGGATGGTCAGCGTATCGGCGAGCAGGTCGGCTTTCTGCGCGAAGAGCTGCATCAGCCGCAGGGCAGAGAGCTCCGAACCGGCAAAGAGCGTCTTGATTGAGGGCCACGGGCCCCATTTGGCCACTAGCACCCCGCCTACCGCCAGCAAAATCAGCGTCGCCGTAATCCACGCGGCGCGACTGGCGCCTGCGAAGGCACGGCGCGCCATCTCGACGACCACCATGAGGGCGACGAGCGCGGCCAGGTCGGCCATCACCAGGAAAATCTCGCTTGATACAACCGGCGCCATGCGGCCGAAAAGCAGCTTGGCCGACAGCATGCGCAGGGCCATCAACACCATTGAAGCGGTGAACCATTTGAAGCGCTGGATTCTGTCGCGCCCCATGAGCACAACCAGCAGCACAAGCAGCGCAGCAAACGTGAGCGTCCAAAGAATCTCGCCAGCAGAAAAATTGAAATGGAAATGCATTGCAACCTTGTCTGTGCCTGGTCCTTTTGCGTGCGCCAGACCCTACCAGTCTAATTGGATCAACAGGCCCTGAGGGAGCATAAACCTTTGGTCGTAACGCTTCGCGCGGAAAGGCTCGTATCAGTCTTAAACCACGCCCTGACATAATTCCATCATGCTGGTTCTCGCTTCCGCTTCGCCGCGCCGCCGCGAACTGCTTGCGCAAGCGGGCTATCGATTCGAGGTGCATCCGGCGCACATCGCCGAAGATCCATTGCCGGGCGAGGATCCCATTGCCTATGTGACGCGGCTGGCGCGGGAGAAAGCCGAAGTGGTGTTTCGCGAGCAGGCCTCGATTGAGCGGCCGAAGGAAGAGGAATGCGATGGCGGCGAGGCCCTCGTGGTTGTTGGCGCCGACACTACGGTGACTCTCGACAACATGATCCTGGGCAAGCCGGAGGACGCGGCCGACGCGGCACGCATGTTGCGCTTGCTCTCAGGCCGTATGCACCGCGTCATCACCGGGGTTGCCGTCGTTACCGCGAGGCGATCGGACGTTGCAGCCGAAGCCACCGCAGTCCGCTTCCTCACGATTTCCGACGAAGAGATCGCGGCC